>JBKCDO010000312.1:0-1346 GCA_046304755.1 Flavobacteriales bacterium | reverse complement strand
AAAATCCTTCAGGCTTTCGTATGCATAAAAGTCGAGCGCGCCTTTCACGATGCCATTCAGCTTACGCATCGTTTCCTTTTTGGAATCTCTCAACTTCACGTCGCCTTTATCGATGAACGCACAGCGCTCGATATACAAGCTGAGATAAGAAGAAATGAGTTGCTGAAACTGATCAAGGTGAACGCGGTCCGCATGATCATAGTAATTGATAACGATGCGATGTTCCTCTGTGCGTGCAGGAATTATCTTTCCTTCAGACAGACCGGTTGTATCATTGGGATAATGATGCACCACGGTTGTTTTCTGCGCCGTCAATGGCAAAGAAAGCAACGGCAATAGGAGCATTATGATGGCAACGCGCAACATCGTCATCCATCAAAATTACCTTCACACAAAAGGCTTATTCAGCGCCCTGTTTTTGAATTATACACGTGTTATAAACACGCGCAATGTGGCCTTACCAGCGCGCGATGACCGTCTCATTTCCTTTGGTCACCTGATTCATTTGAGCAACGACTTCCGACCCAATCGGCAAGAAAATGTCGACACGACTTCCGAATTTAATGAAACCGAACTGCTCATTGCGAGCGACCTTTTGACCGGGCTTTACGTAGTAAACAATGCGGCGAGCAACAGCTCCGGCAATCTGACGGAAGAGCACTTCTTTTCCATTGGCATGCTGAATAACGATGGTCGTACGCTCGTTATCGGTACTGCTTTTCGGATGCCATGCCACCAGGTAGAGACCCTTGTGATACTTCGCGTATTTCACTTCGCCCTCACAGGGAACCCAATTCGCATGCACGTTCAATGGCGACATAAAAATCGACACTTGAATGCGCTTCCCTTTGAAATATTCAGGCTCCTCGGTTTCCTCAATCACCACAACTTTACCGTCGCAAGGAGCAACCAATTCATTCGCCGCAGCGCGGTTGGTGCGTGAAGGCAAACGAAAAAATTGGACGACCAGATAGAAGAATACAATCACAGGTGCAGCGGCAAGCCAAAACCAGGCAGAGGATGCATCCAACACGCGCGTAAGTCCAAAAATCAGTGAACCGCACAACACCGTGGTTCCGGCGATTATTGTATATCCTTCTTTGTGAATAGTCATATCGAATAGAAAATTTTATAGTAAGCTAGAAAAACCGGTAAGGCTAAAAACAAACCGTCGAAGCGGTCCAATGCTCCCCCATGTCCGGGCATAATGTGACCGCTATCCTTTACGCCAAAATTGCGTTTTAGATGTGATTCAAACAGATCTCCCAGATTACCGAAGGTCACAACGCAGCATGCCATGACGAGCCAATCTTGCAGGAACAGCGTGTGCGTTATTTTGTAGATGG
>JBKCDO010000311.1:0-6210 GCA_046304755.1 Flavobacteriales bacterium | reverse complement strand
CACAATTCAACATTCACTATTCACTATTCCCTATTCACTACTCCTCTCTCCGCTTATCGACTCCATAAGTATTCGTTTCATGTCTGCTGCGCTGTAGTTGTTTCCGAGCAAGTACATGAGTTTCACCAGTGCCGCTTCCGTTGTCATATCACCACCGCTGATGATGCCAATGTCTTGGAAAGAACTGCTAGTCTCATAAAGTCCTTGTTCAACGATGCCTTTGTTGCATTGTGTGACGTTTAATATAATAATCCCTTGCGATGTGGCCTTGCGCAGTGATGCCAGAAACCAGTCGTCTGTGGGGCCGTTGCCGGCACCAAAGGACTCCAGCACAAAGGCCCGCATACCGCTGATGGAAAGCATGCCTTCCACCATGGTGCGCGACATGCCCGGGAAAATTTTCAGAATCCCAACGCGGTCGTCAAAGGCTTTACGAACCGTGAATGCTCCTTGTGGACGCAGCAAGAGGTCATGTCGGTAGTGGATGTGAATGCCAATCTCGGCCAGTGGTGCAAGGTTGGCGCTTTCGAAAGCGTCAAACGTTTCAGTGCTGTATTTGTGTGTGCGATTGCCGCGAAACAATTTGGATTGAAAAACAACGCATACCTCCTGAACAACCGGCTTCCCGTGTTCAGTGGCAGCGGCAATTTCAATCGCGGTGATTAGATTTTCCTTGCCGTCGGTACGAATTTGCCCAATAGGCAGTTGAGATCCCGTAAAAATGACCGGCTTTGCCACGTTTTGCAGCATGAAGCTCATGGCAGATGCACTAAAGGCCATGGTGTCGGTGCCGTGAAGAATCACGAATCCGTCGTAGTGGCTATAGTTGACCTCAACCAATTGAGCCATGCGCTGCCAAGATGCGATATTCACATCCGAAGAATCAATAGGCTCATCAAATGAAACGACATCGATGTGGCAATCGAAGCGCCGCAGTTCAGGGACATGGTTTCGCAATTGCGCAAAGTCAAAGGGCACAAGGCTTCCCGTGTCGGGATCCTCCATCATGCCGATGGTTCCGCCTGTATAAATCAGCAAAATCTTTTGCGATGATTCCATAGTTCAAATATGAGTCAATCAGGGATTGGTTGATGTTTGAAAATTCCGCCAGCCGAAAAGAGTGTCGGCATTGTCGGATGTTGCTCGTGCAACTTCCTTCAATGAAATACCCTTGATATCAGCCAGTTTTTCGGCCACAAATTTTACATAAGCGCTTTCATTACGCTTGCCGCGATAGGGCTTAGGGGCGAGGAAAGGGGAGTCCGTTTCCAGCATCAGGTAGTGCAGTGGAATGTCCTTGACAACGGCATCCAGACCACTTTTTTCATAGCTCAATACACCGCCAATGCCCATGTAGAAATTGCCGTATTCCATGATCTTTCGGGCTTGGTCGGCAGTGCCTGTAAAACAGTGAAACACGCCTTTCAGGTGCTCATCATGCAGACGATCTACGACCGCAAATATTTCATCAAAAGCCTCACGCGCATGAATGACAATGGGAAGCGCCAATTCTTTTGCCCAGCCAATCTGTATTTCAAAGGCTTCTATTTGCTGAGCCAATGTTGTTTTATCCCAATAGAGGTCGATGCCGATTTCACCCACAGCGATGTAGTTACCGGTGTTGAAATGTGCACGCATTTCAACCAATACCTCACGGAAGTTTTCCTTCACATCACAGGGATGCAAGCCCATCATCGGAATACACAGATCCGGGTGGGATTGACACAACGCCAGCATTGGTCCGATGCTATCACTATCGATGTTGGGCAAAAGGATTTTTTCCACGCCCGCCGACTTCGCTCGCTCGAGCATGGCCTGGCGGTCGTCGTCAAACTGTGGTAAATACAGGTGCGAGTGGGTGTCGATTAACATCGTCGTTGAAATCGGGCGCAATTTACGTTGGAGCCGCGCCACTTGCTTATGCTATATTCGCCCCATGCCAACGCTGTCCTTGGTCGTTCCCGTTTACAATCGCCCGGATGAAGTCCGTGAGCTGCTGCAAAGTCTCTGCTTGCAAGATGACTCCGACTTTGAAGTAGTGATTGTCGAAGATGGCTCTGCCATTCCTTGCGAGGCGATAGTGCAGGAGTATGCGCAGCAACTGCGAATAGCCTACTTCGCCAAGCCGAATTCCGGACCCGGGCAGAGCCGCAATTACGGGGCGGAACGTGCGGCCGGCGAATGGATTGTCTTTCTCGATTCTGATTGCATTATACCGGCTCATTACGTGTCAACAGTGAAACGCTTTGTCAACGAGCATGAAATCGATGCCTTTGGCGGTCCGGATCGCGCTCACGAGAGCTTTACGCTTATCCAGAAGGCAATCAACTACAGTATGACATCGATGCTGACCACAGGCGGCATTCGCGGTGGCGCGGAACGAATGGAGAAGTTTCATCCGCGCAGCTTTAACATGGGCATTACACGCGAAGTGCTTCGCAAAACAAGCGGTTTTTCCACGATGCGCTTTGGCGAGGACATCGATATGAGCATCCGCATCATGGAGGGCGGGTTTCGGACTGCTTTAATTAAAGATGCCTACGTGTATCATAAGCGCAGAGCCACCTTCCGCCAGTTTTTCAAGCAAGTTCACAACAGTGGAATAGCCCGCATCAATTTGTATAAACGCCACCCGCAAACATTGAAGCTAGTGCATTTTTTGCCTTCGGCTTTTGTGGTCTTCGTGTTGCTGAGTTTAACTGCTGCGCTATTTATCGATTATCGATTAGGCACCGGGCTGGCACTTTGGATGCTGCTCGTTGCGCTTGACGCATCTGTGCGCACCAAAAGTTTGGCTATCGGCCTACTTTCGGTTGTTTCAAGCTTTATACAGCTGTTCAGTTATGGTCTTGGCTTTCTGCGCGGCGTATGGCGGAGATTGGTGTTGAAAGGGGATGAGTTCAGTGCTTTCAACCGAAATTTTTACAAGTAGTCAAATGCACGCAATCTGAATTAGATTCGCATCCATAAATTTTTGAAACCATGAATTTTAAAGTGATTTTTTCGGTCGGAATCTCGGCCTTGTTCTTGGCTTCGTGCGGCAATCAGCCCAAAACGGAGACACCGGCAACTGCGGCTAAGGCCGACACCGTCGTACAGCGCATTGTCGGCGATGATGGCAAGCTTTATCAGAGCGAGCAGTTTGCCGATACCCGCGTACTCCATTATTATATTCCGCAGTGGGATAGCTTGAGTGCCAAGCAGAAGGAACTCGTGTATTATCTCTATGAAGCCGGTCTGGCCGGACGTGACATCATGTTCGACCAAAACTGCAAATACAATCTGCCTATTCGCCATGCTTTGGAGAAGGTTTACACGAACTATCAGGGGGACAAAACCACCGCAGACTGGAAGCAACTGGAAATTTACCTCAAGCAGCTGTGGGCCCACACGGGAATTCACCACCATTACAACAGCACGAAGAACATGCCCGGATTTTCACAGGATTATTTTGAGGATGTCTGCGATGCAACTGGTACAGAAGTCGCTGATGATGTGTTGAAGGCCATGTTTGACAAAGAATTCATGGCGATGAAGGTAGAGAGCGATGTCAGCAAAGATTTGATTGCTACGAGTGCAGTCAACTTCTACGAGGGCGTTACCACGCAGGAAGTAGAGGATTTCTATGCGAAAATGCGCAATCCAAACAACCGTACGCCTTTTGAATACGGCCTCAACAGCAAGCTGGTGAAGGAAAACGGTGTGTTGGTGGAGAAGCCATGGAAAGTAGGAGGTTTGTACACTGAGGCCTTGGAACAAGTAGTTTTCTGGTTGGAAAAGGCAGAAAAGGTGGCTGAGAATGACAAGCAGGCGGCCTCATTGCGTTTGCTGCGCGAATATTATAAATCAGGTGACTTGATGCGCTGGGCGAACTTCAACATTACCTGGACGCAAGCCACAGAGGGCGACATTGATTTCATCCAGGGATTTGTTGAAACCTATAATGACCCACTGGGGATGCGCGGAAGCTATGAGAGCATTGTCGAAATCAAGGATTTTGAGGCCTCACAGCGCATGAAAGTGATGATGGATAATGCGCAATGGTTCGAAAGCAATAGTTCAACTGCTGCAGAACACAAGAAGGAAAAAGTAGTCGGAATTACCTACAACATCGTTAATGTAGCAGGGGAGGCTGGCGACGCCTCTCCACAAACTCCTATCGGTGTGAACCTGCCGAATGCGAATTGGATTCGTGCTAAATATGGCAGCAAGAGTGTCAGCCTTGGCAACATCGAAGAGTCGTATGAAAAGGCCAGTGGCGCCAGCTTGTTGACTGAATTCGCACATGACGAAGAAGAGATTCGTTTGGCTAAGGAATACGGCGGAATTGCCGGTAAGCTGCACACTGCAATGCACGAGGTTATCGGTCACGCCAGCGGCAAAATCAACGACGGTGTAGGGCAACCGCGCGAAACACTGAAGAACTACGCGAGTACTATTGAAGAAGGTCGTGCAGATTTGGTAGCGCTTTACTTTGTGATGGATCCGAAGTTGGTGGAGTGGGGCTTAATGCCAAGTCTGGAAGTGGGTAAGGCTGAATACGATTCGTACCTGCGCAATGGTGTTCTAGTGCAGCTGCGACGCGTTGCTGAGGGCAAGGACCTGGAAGAGGCGCACATGCGCAACCGTGCCTGGATTAGCAATTGGTTGATTGAAAAGGGAAAAGCAGACGGAAGTATCGCTGTTATCAATAAAGATGGAAAAACATTCATCGACATTGCCGATTACGATAAAATGCGCGCCAATATTGGCGAATTACTCAAGGAGGTACAGCGTATTACCAGCGAGGGAGATTTCAATGCTGCTGCGGCGTTGGCGGATAATTACGGTAAAAAGGTGGACCAAGCGCTGCGCAAGCAAGTCATCGATCGTGCAGCGAAGTTCAATATCGCGCCATTCAACGCTATGGTAAACCCGGTGTTGACTGCCGTGAAAGATGCAGAGGGTAATATTATGGACGTAACGGTTTCCTACCCGGAAAGCTTTACTGAGCAGCATTTGTTCTATGGCAAGAACTATTCATTCCTACCTCACTAAGGAAGTAATAAAAACGTTGAAAACGGCCACCCGCGAGTGGCCGTTTTTTGTTTTCCAAAGCGCTTTCGCTGCGTATTTTCGCGCCGCATGAGAGGGCTTTTCATTTCCATAATGCTACTTGCTGTTGGTCCGATGCTGGCGCAATGGGATGGCTTGTCTTTCAAAGCCTCGCAGCGCGAACCGGATACCGTCTGGATTATTACGGGAAAACACGTGTTGGGCCCGGCCTATCGCAAATTCAAGCTCGATTTTTCTCTTGATGCCAGGCAAACACTGATTGGTTCTCAGGCCGCTCGTGTGGGAGGGGTGCGCATAGGCTTGGAATACCGTCGAGTGCACCGATTTGGCGTCGGTCTATACGGTGTTGGTGATGGCGTTTCGCTGTCGAGCTTGGCAGAAATCGACTCTTCCATTACCTGGGCGAAGTTGACCTTGTCGTATCAGAGTTTGTACTACGAGCGTGTGATGTACTTCAGCCGTAAACTGGAATGGTCACTGACGGCACATTATGGCAGAGGCAGAATTACAGGGAGCTACGTGCGATTGGGTGAGGCGAATCTCCAGGCATTGCCGGAACAGCGCGTGGGCGTTCTGGAGTTCTCCACGCTGGGGTATTACAACCTCAATTATTGGTGTAGCGTTGGTTTGGGTGTGGGTTATCGGTATATGCTATCTACTCCTGCCGATATTCGAAGTGTCTACGAAGCCCCGGTTGGCTTGCTGCGCGTGCGTTTCAAGCTTGGTAAGCTGGTCAAAAGTATTTGGGATAAGGACACCAAAAATCTGTACTGATTTTTGATCCCATCGGAGAGCCTGATTTAGCTCTCGGCTTCTTCAAAACAACCATCCTTTTGCCCTCATTTTTGGACAATCGAACGATTTTAACAATCCGGCTGAAATTTTTTTTTCGCTCGAGTCATTTTTAATCAACTGAAAATCAGCTAGTAAAAAATGAATAGAAATTATTTTTCACAAATCTTACGGGACTTCTTGCACGAATGAAACTAAATCGTACATTTGCCGCCCGTTTTTTCGGTGACGTGAGATCTATCGAAAACGGTGAAAAAAAGCAACTTAGAGAATCAGATGCCTACCGTTCAGCAACTTATCAAAAAGGGTCGTACCCCGAAAACATACCGCAGCAAATCCGTTGCGCTAGACTCATGTCCACAG
>JBKCDO010000310.1:0-2211 GCA_046304755.1 Flavobacteriales bacterium | reverse complement strand
ATGGAAAAGGCTGCAGTTAACGTTACTGAAGCCTCAGTCACCGGTCGTATGTCGACCTTTAATCACGAACAACTTGTATTTTGTCAGGATAACGAAACGGGCCTCCGTTCGGTTATCGCCATTCACAACACTACGCTTGGTCCTGCTGTTGGAGGAACCCGCATGTGGGCCTATGGCACCGAAGAGGAAGCTATCACCGATGCGCTTCGCCTTTCACGGGGCATGACCTACAAAAACGCTTTGGCCGGATTGAATATCGGCGGCGGTAAGGCCGTCATCATCGGCGATGCCCGCACTCAGAAAAGTGAGGCCTTGATGCGTCGCTTCGGAAAATTCGTCAATAGCTGTGGAGGAAAATATATCACTGCTGAAGACGTAGGAATCTCTACCCGCGACATGGAATATGTGCGTTTGGAAACCAAACACGTAGTTGGACTTCCTGAATATCTCGGTGGCAGTGGCGACCCAAGTCCCGTAACCGCATATGGAGTTTATATGGGAATGAAGGCCAGCCAAAAGGAATTGAGCGGCAATGATTCTTTGAGTGGGAAAAAAGTTGTTGTTCAGGGGGTAGGCCATGTGGGAGAATACCTCGTTGAACATCTTGTGAAGGAAGGAGCTGACGTCACCATCTGCGATATTTATGAAGACCGTGTAAACGCTGTCGTTAAAAAGCACGGCGTGAAAGCGGTCGACGCGAAGGATATCTATGACTTGTCAATGGACATCTACAGCCCATGTGCCTTAGGCGCAACGGTCAATGATGACACGCTCGATCGTCTGAAATGCAGCATCATTTGCGGCGCGGCTAACAACCAATTGAAAGATGAAAAAGTGCACGGTGTTGAAGTCCTCAAAAAAGGAATTCTCTATGCTCCGGATTACCTGGTTAATGCCGGTGGCATCATCAATTGTTATTGGGAGATTGTGGGCTACAACCGCAATGCGGCTTTGGCTCAGGCGGAGAACATCTATAACACAGCGCTGAACATCTTTAATATCTCGAAAACTAAGGCTATACCAACGTATCTCGCCGCCAATCAACTTGCGGAAGCACGAATTGCCTCTATCGCCAAAATCAAGACTACACTTTAAACCAACGAAAAACTAGAAACCACTATGCTCAATCGCAGACAAATACGCATCAAAACCATGCAGATCATCTTCGCTTATTACAGCGAGGAAAAGCCTGATATGGTGAAATACGAGAAGATTCTATTCGAAAGCTTCAATCGCTTCCGGGATTTGTACATATCGCTTTTGCTTTTACCCGCTGAAATGCAGGCGAAGGCCATTGAGAAAATCGAGGCCGGGATGAACAAAAAGCTCCCTACGCATGAGGATTTGCATCCCAATACCAAGTTCGTGACGAACAACCTGGTGCGCATTCTGGCCAACAGTAAGGTGCTGGATAAGGTTTCCAAAGAGATTCACATCCGATGGAAAGATAACGATGATCTGCTCCGGGCCATGTTCAAGTCGTTGATCGAATCAGAAGACTACAAAGAATACATGGCTTCGAAGGAGCGTGGATTTGAGCATGATCGTGAGTTCTTGTTGCGCTTCCTGCGTCGTGAGCTCATCAACTTTGAACACATGCACGATTGGTTGGAAGAGATTGGCATCTTTTGGAATGACGACTTGGATCTGGCCTCTAGCATGGCGCTGAAAACGCTAAAAACGATTAAGGAGAGTGATAACGATGTTACACTGATGCCCTTATGGAAGGCCGATGATGATGAAGAAGAATACACCAAGCAATTGTTCCGCAGGACACTTGCACTTGGAGCCGATAGTGAGAAGATGATTGCCGAGAATGCTCCTAATTGGGAAGCTGACCGCATTGCCACGATGGATATGGTAATCCTCAAAATGGCCTTGGCTGAAGCGCAAACTTTTGAGTCAATTCCGCTCAAAGTAACCATGAACGAGTACATTGAATTGGCCAACTACTACAGTACCCCCAAGAGCAATGTCTTCATCAATGGACTGCTGGAAACACTCTTTAGCAAACTGCAGGCAGATGGCAAAATCAATAAGCTTGGTCGAGGCCTAGTGGATGCCTGATGAATTCATGGCTTCATGAAAAAGCTCATCGTTGTTCTGGGACCTACCGCTGTCGGTAAGACGGCATACGCCATTGAATTGGCCAAGTCGCTGAAGACGGAAATCATTTCTGCTGACTCAAGGCAGTTATTCAAAGAGCTGAAT
>JBKCDO010000309.1:0-6924 GCA_046304755.1 Flavobacteriales bacterium | reverse complement strand
GGTTCATGGTCTCGCGATCGATGTTCTTCAGTTCTTTGAAGTCACCAAAAGCTTCCATCAGATTTAAACCTTTCATCGGTATGGAGTTTTAGAGTGTGTTTTTTATGGTTGAATTATTTAAAACGGATGAGCACTTTGGCTTCAGCCATGTCGGTGAAGGCAATGTGTATTTCCCGTTCTACGAGTTTCTTTCCTTTCTTGCCCGGAACCTCTTCTTTTTGCTCGGTCTTCAAGGTGATTCCGGTTTCGTCGGCGGCGATAAGCTCACCTTCGATTTTGCTTTTATCGTTCAGCTTCACGCCCAGATCTCGTCCAATGTTTTTGCGGTACTGGCGAAACACCTGTAGGGGTTTACTCAAATCCGGTGACGACACTTCGAGCGAGTAGTCTTCCACTTCGCGATCCATCGAATGCAGCAGGTGGCGGTGAACCTCAGTGCACGCTTCTATGGTAATACCGCTTTCGCTGTCAAGCGTCACATTGATGACATTTCCGGGGCGCACGTTTACCTCAACGATAAACATATCGGTGCCTGCGATTTTGTCTTCAATGAGTTGTGTGACGGATGCTTGTGTAATCATTGTTTAGGTTTCGGGAGTTGATACCAAAGAAAAGAGGGGCTTGAGACCCCTCTTCACTTCTTTATTATCAGTGCCAAAAGCGTGGCAAATATACAGCGGATTGTTTTCGACGCAAGATTTTTCTAATTCCCTGAGGCAGAGCGAGAATTAACAACGCGCTGTTCTCTTTTATTCCTGTTTAACACGCAGAGCCGTTTGTGTGGCGTACATTGCCGCCGCAATTGGCTCAATGCTATTGCATAAGCAAGGAAATCACCATGTCATTTGTCACTTTCAACACTAAGGAACATCCGTTCTTTGATGAGCTCAAGAAGCGCGTGGACGCGTATTTCGAGCACAATCAGATTAATCATTGGGGGAACTGGAAGATCTACCTGAAGACCGGTATTTTCCTGACGTTGCTCGTCGGTTTGTATAGCTGGTTGGTTTTTTTCACTCCCGGTGTTTGGCTGAGCTTAGGGCTTTGCGTGGTATTGGGAATTACACTGGCCGGAGTTGGCTTCAACGTTATGCATGACAGTGCGCACGGCAGTTTTTCGAAGCACGAATGGTTGAACAACGTGATGGGATACTCGCTGAATTTGATGGGCGGCGACGTGCATCTTTGGAAGCAGAAGCACAATATGATTCACCACAGCTTTACCAATATCGATGGCTTGGATGATGATATCGATATTCAGCCGGTGATGCGTATCAGCAACAACCAAAAGCGATACTGGATTCACCGCTTTCAGCACATTTATGCGTTTATTTTCTACGCTTTGAATTACGCTTTCTGGGTATTCTACTTTGACTTCCTCAAGTATTTCACCGGCAAGGTTGGTAACACGAAACTCAAGAAGTATAAGTTTTGGGATCACGTGAGTTTCTGGACTACGAAACTATTTTACTTCACGATGTTCTTGGTACTCCCGATGTTTTTGGTTGGCGTGGTGGAAACCATCGTTGGCTATCTCGTGTTGACCAGCGCATGCGGAATCGTGATAGCCGTTGTATTCCAATTGGCGCACGTGGTAGAGGAAGCGCAATTTCCGGTTCCGGACGCGGGCAAGGTAGACGTAGAGTGGGCTGTGCATCAGATCAATACGACGAGCAATTTTGCGACGAAGAACAAGATTTTATCGTGGTTTACGGGTGGATTGAATTATCAGGTGGAGCACCATTTGTTCCCACGCATTTCACACGTTCATTATCCTGCCATCAATGAAATAGTGAAGGAGACTTGCGCCAAATTCGGCATCACTTACAACGAGCATCGCACGGTGCTTTCAGCGGTTCGCTCACATGTCGTGCATCTGCGCGAGGTGGGAAGAAGGGATTGATCATACGCATAGCCCACGATTTAAATCGTGGGCTGAATGCAGTCCTCAACTGTCTTTGTAATTCCACAGTGCCAGGCATGCGTAGCTGCGATAAGGCTTCCATTGCTCGCTGATGGTTTTCATGGCTTGGCTGAGTTCCTTTTTGTTTTCGCTTTTCAATTGGTAGAGTTTGATCATGGCCTGTCGGATACCAAGATCATCCACGGCGAAAACATCCTCTCTGGCCATGGCAAACATCAGCAGCATTTCAACGGTCCACCTTCCGACACCTTTGATTTCAATGAGGAGCTCGATGACCTCATCATCACTGAGGCGATGTAATTGCTCATCATGCAATTTTCTTTCGTGGAAGAACTCACACACGTTTCGGATGTAATTGACTTTCGCGCCGCTCAGGCCGACGGCTCTCAATTCCTGTGGATCTACTGACAGGATGAGGCGCTCGGTGATTTCTTGTCCTTCGAATAACCCCAGGAACCTATCGCAGATGACGCGAGCGACTTTGGTGCTGAGTTGTTGGCTGATAATGGAGAGGCACAAATACAGCAAGATGTTTTCTTCGCGACGAAGTTTTTCAAGTTGAATGTGTTCCAGTGCCGGACGGAGTTTTGCGTCTTTTGCCAGATGACGCACTGCTTCAGCACTCATGGCGCTTGAATTTGCGTCGTGCGTTCGCCGGCTGCGGTGCTGTAAACGATTGCTGTGCCATTGATCTCAGCACCGGGGACGATACTGATTTTTCCACCGTTGTAATTCTCGAGTATTGTAGAGCATGAGGATTTTTCTTCGCCTGTTCGCTTCAGCAGTTGAATAGAACCATTCTCTGAAACCGCGAAGAGCACGTCGTCGCTTCCAATTTTGGCGGATTGAATAGCCTTCACCGCGCTACCGGTATTCTTGGGTTGGTACTTCCAGCCGGAGGTCATCTTGCCATCAATACTCATATTGAGAATCATGTCATCACCCATGGCGAAGATGAGTCTGTATTTCTTGGTGTTGTCATAATCGGCCACCAGCAAGGGCGAGGTGATAGGGGGCTTTGGCAGGTAGGGGAAACCGGCGACGTCTTTACCATTTCGATCAATCAGGTAGAGACCCGACTTCGTAGTGAAGACGTATTGCAGTTTGTTGTTTTTAAGGGCGTCGACTTGGACTACATCCCCTAAAACAGGCGCTCCCAGATTGCGTGTCCAGAGTACTTTACCGGTTGGGTCTTTCAACGAAAGCTTTCCCTTCTCATCGCATTCGATTTGCTCTTTTTCGTTGGTATTATGGTTGATGACCGTCCAGGAGTTGGCTGAGCTTTGAGCAACTTCTGTTGATTCTTCGACCAAGGCTTGCAAAGGTTCCGGTGCTTTCACTGCCGCCGGTGTCGCCGAGGTTCGAATATCCAGGCCAATGCTGACGAGCGACTTTTCACCCGTAGCAGGTTCCACGCTCACCATATAATTTTCCTGATCGTTTAATAGCGCGGTTAATGCGGCGGGCAACAGTGTATTTGTGGCGCCCGTTTGATAGTATTTTCTGGCAGCATTGTCATTGGTAAGCTGAAGGGCTTGGAGGAATGCCGCGTCTTTACTGAGTGTATTTGCGGTTTGCTGAATCAGTTGCAACTGCGAAGGAGTAGAAGCGGTAAATACGTATTCTTTCCACTGCATGATGTAGTTGTGTTCGAGTGGAATGGTTGGAAGGGTATTGCGTTCGAGGACAGCCGGGAACTTCACCGTGAAAATGTTTTGTGTTTGCGGAGTAGGTTCCAATAGCAGTGGCTCGATAAGCGTCATGACATCGATACTGTCGCGCACACCGGCGAATGTTATCGTGGCGTTAGAACTGTCGGGCAGGGCAATGACCGCTGTTCCGGATTCACCGGTGCGCCAAGAGAGCAACAATTCGTTGAGGTCGCATTGGCACGAGTCACCAACGGATTGCCATACTTCTGTCCAGTAGTTGGCCGCTTCTGAGCCATTGTAGAAACGGCTTAGTGCGTTCCATGCGGTATCAGCATCGCCGGTGCAAAGCATATCCACCAGCATGGTATTGCCCGTAAGAAGCGCGAAAATCCCGGCTTCCTCGCCGGCCGGTGCGGTAAGTTGTAATGGGTGTTTGGGCTGTTCAGCTTGTTGGAAGTACCCTGTGAGTTGTGTCCCCTTACTGCTAAATACGGGGTCGAGTTGAATCCAGGAGCGCTCATTGACTTTGGCAAACAGGTGCAGAGGGACGTCTTTGCTGCGCAATTCAAAGGCTGTGTTGAAGTCGGCATTGAGTGCCACGACATCGCCTGCGGCGCTGCTGATGATGACCTGTTCGAGTGTGGCCGGTGAAGGTGACACAATAAGGCAATTGCTGATGGCGCACCAGCTCAGCGTTTTTCCCACATACATGGTTGTGCCTTTGAACGAACGTCCCGGGGCGTTGTCCAGCCAGAGTTGCATGAGTTTGTCTGCGTTGTCGCCGGATTTCAACCCAACACACAGCGACCATCCCGATGAGGTTTGCACATCCTGAGCTGCAAAGGTCAGCGGCGCTTCTTGCAATACGTCGTACCAGGGACGCTGCGCTTTTCGCAGTGAATCGAGTGTGTGAAGCGTTCTTCTCCATTGATTGTAACTACTATTTTCAGTGGAGGTATTTAAAAGAATATCGAGCAGTTCCAGTTCACTTTGGCTGTTAGCCATGCCGTCGATTGCTAAAACCATAGAGGACGATACGGGGACATGTTTCAGCGGATTGCCTTGATCACCGGAGGTTTCTGACAACCGGAAGTACGCAAAACCAATGATGGCAATGGCAATGATGACTACTGCTCCCTGGACGATGCGTTTGGTTTCCATAATGTCTTTTCTCTATTCAAAGTTGCGTTGTGCGATGTCCGGGTGGGCATTCGAACATGTTTTGTTTGAACAGGATGTTGTTAGCCCTCCAATCTTTCACATCAATGAATGATTGAAAAAAAAACAAGCCGTGAACCTGTGGCCTTAACTTTTGTTTAACGACTACACAAATCAATTAAACAAATTATGAGAAAACTCCATTACTTATTCATTTTCTTGTGTTTTGGCCTCCAATTGCGTGCTCAAACGATTGTTGAAATCGTTGTTGGCAGTAATGACCACAACACTCTTGAGGCGGCAGTAGTTGCTGCAGGCTTGGCCGATGATTTATCGGGCCCGGGTCCATTTACCGTTTTTGCTCCAACAGATGCTGCTTTCGCTGCATTGCCTGCTGGAACTGTTGAGGCCTTGTTGGCAGATCCTACAGGGGATCTCGCTTCAATTCTGTTATATCACGTCGTTGGCGCTGAAGCTTTTTCGACTGACCTTTCAGATGGTCAGATGATCACCACGCTATATGATGGTCAGCAAGTGACCATCGGAGTGAATATGAGCGCTGTAACTGTCAATGGTGTAATGGTTACCGTTGCAGATATTGACGCAAGTAATGGTGTCATTCACGTGATTGACGCGGTGCTCATGCCTGTGTTGCCACAACCGACAAACACGGTAGTTGACATTATCGCCAACAGTCCTGACCACACCTTGCTGGAAACCGCCATTGGCGCTGCAGGTTTGGTGGATGCCTTATCAGGCACCGGACCATTCACCGTATTCGCTCCAACAGACGCTGCGATTAATGCACTTCCTGATGGGTTACTCGCTGAATTGTTGTCTGACCCAATGGGTGACCTTACCGATATTCTTCTTTACCATGTTGTTCAAGCTTTGGCGCTTTCAACAGATCTTTCAAACGGTCAGGTGATTACAACCATGTTGGGACAAGATATCACGGTTACCGTTGATATGAATGGCGTGATGATCAATAATGCAATGGTTACTGTGGCAGATATCGCGGCCGATAACGGCGTTGTACACGTCATCGATGCGGTGTTGATTCCTGAATTGGCTCCTGCGCCGATGACGGTGGTAGACGTAATCGTGAATAGCCCTATTCACGAAACATTGGAGACTGCTGTTATCGCTGCAGGTCTTGCCGATGATTTGTCGGGCGCAGGTCCTTTCACGGTATTTGCACCAACGGATGATGCATTTGCTGCATTGCCTGCGGATTTGTTGACTGCATTGTTGAATGACCCAACAGGTGATTTAGCATCAGTGTTATTATACCACGTAGTGGGTGCTCAGGCCCTTTCAACGGACTTGATGAATGGCGATGTAATCGCTACGCTACTTGGACAAGACATCACGGTAACCATCGACATGAATGGTGTGATGATTAATAATGCCATGGTGATTGTAGTGGATGTTATGGCGGATAATGGTGTCGTTCACGTAATCGACGCTGTGTTGATTCCTGAATTGGCTCCGCTTCCGATTACTGTTGTAGACATCGTAGTGAATAGCCCTGATCACAACACGTTGGAAACAGCTGTAATCGCTGCCGGTCTTGCCGATGATTTGTCCGGTGCCGGTCCTTTCACGGTATTTGCACCAACGGACGCTGCGTTTGCAGCTCTTCCTGCCGGTGCCTTGGATGCATTGCTGGCTGATCCAACAGGAGCGCTTGCCGATGTGTTGTTGTACCACGTAGTTGGAGGTCTTGCACTTTCAACTGATTTGAGCGATGGTCAGATGATCACGACGTTGCTGGGTGAAGACATCACCGTAACGATTGACATGAACGGTGTGATGATTAACGATGCGATGGTAACTGTAGCCGATATCTTGGCCGACAACGGCGTTGTACACGTTATTGACGCGGTATTGTTGCCACCTCCACCACAGCCAACCAATACTATTTTGGACATTGTAGTGAACAGCGATGTGCACAACACACTGGAAGCGGCGGTATTGGCTGCAGGCTTGGAAGGTGCGCTGGCAGGTCCAGGTCCGTTGACGGTGTTTGCCCCAACAGACGGTGCTTTTGAAGCCCTTCCTGCGGGAACATTGGATGCTTTGCTTGCTGATCCAACAGGTGCTTTGACACAGGTGTTGTTGTACCATGCGGTAGCCGGTGTAGCTCTTTCTACAGACTTGAGCGATGGCCAGATGATCACCACGATT
>JBKCDO010000308.1:0-2244 GCA_046304755.1 Flavobacteriales bacterium | reverse complement strand
ACCCGTGGGCATTGTGTGCACCACCAACGTGCGCGGCGAGAAAAACAACATCGTCGATTTCGTCAAACACCCCAAGCGTATTTTCCCTGTTGGACGATTGGATAAAGCCAGCGAAGGACTCATCCTGCTCACCAGCGATGGTGACATCGTCAACAAAATTCTGCGCGCACGCAATCACCACGAGAAAGAATACATTGTTTCGGTGAACAAACCAATCAACGATGATTTCGTAAAACGCATGTCATCGGGTATTCCGATTCTCGACACCGTGACACGTCCGTGTGTAGTGGAAAAAATCGGTCGTTGCACGTTTCGCATTATTCTCACGCAAGGTCTCAATCGTCAGATTCGCCGCATGTGCGAATACCTCGAGTTTGAGGTAACGCGTTTGCAGCGCATCCGCATCATGAACATCAAGCTCGACACACCCACAGGTAAGTGGCGCGATCTCACGAAGCGCGAGCTGGAGGAGCTGGGCAGGTTGACGGCGGATTCGGCGGGAACGGTTTAGTGGGGACTGGGTACTGGGTACTGGGTACTGGGTACTGGGTACTGGGTACTGGGTACTAGTTACTAGTTACTAGTTACTAGTAACTATTCACCATTCACTATTCACTATTCACGGCTGTTTCAAATCAGTACTTGTTTTTCATTTACGCTTTCCCCGTTTATTTGCCTCATGAGAATCGTATTGTTTTTGGTGATTGCGCTGCTGGCGGCCTGTTCGCCTGTGAGCATGGTGAAGCCCTTGCAGAAGAAGCAGTGGGCTGCGACAGCTACAGTGGGCGGACCGCTCATTGGCTTTGCCGGGGCGGTGGTGCCCGTGCCGTTTACATCGGTGGGTGCGGCTTATGGCCTTGATAGTGTTTCTACGGTTGCGTTGAGAGCCCATACCACTGCAGCGCTGTTCGGGGTGGCACAAATCGATGGTGCGTATTTGCGCCAATGGCGTGGACAGGAGGGACGTGTTCCCGGCATTTCCACAGTTGTTCAAGCTACTTATATGGTGGATCAATGGGAAGGGAATTCCCGGTTTTATCCTTCGCTCGATATCAACGCCTGGTGGGATGTGGGCAAGCACGGAGGATATGTTTACACGGGCATTACCTCGTGGTATGAACTGAAGAAAATCGGGACAGCCGATCGTATTCAGGAGTATCGTTGGATACCCGCGCTCAATCTCGGTTATACGCGTAACCGCGGTAAGTGGAGTACCGGTTTCGAGTGTAAATACCTGGCGCCCTTCACTTCGCACGAATCCCTCACCGTCGACTATAAAGCACCGGGCAGCCATGGCGCCTTCGGACTGTATGTTGGCTTCACCCGCAAATTCGGAAAACCATGAAACGGATTATTATAGTAGCTTTTCTGGCAACCACGCTGCAAGCGTGTTTGCGTCTCGATAGTCAATTCTTTAATGTGCAAGAGATTTCGTCCTACGCACTCGATGATTATACCGGCGAACGTGAACTGCAGGATCTACCTGCAGCATATGATGTAGCCCCCGAAAATATCCACTTGTTCTCGCTCAAGAGCGATGATGATGGCGATGTGCAAACCATCTATGCCATTTATCTTGGCGATACTGCGCGTATTGCAACCGACACCGTGATTGTCTATTGCCATGGCAACAAACATCACATGGACCTGTATTGGAATCGTGCGAAACTGCTGGCACATGTGGGTGGCGAGCATCGTTACGGGGTTCTGATGATGGACTACAGAGGTTATGGTATGTCAACCGGAACGACCACCGAGAGTGGATTGTCGGCCGATGTGAATACCTGCATGCAATGGCTGAAAGATCATGGGCTCACCGGCGACAGAACTGTTCTCTATGGCTATAGTTTGGGGAGTGCTCCGGCGACAGCTCTTGCCGCAGAACCAAGAGCATTGCGCCCGGCAAAACTTCTCCTGGAGGCACCGTTTGCTTCTGCTGAAGTCATGGTGCAAGATGCAGCGCTTGCAGCCTTGCCTGCTTCGTATTTCACGGATGTGCGTGTCGATAATGCCGAGAAAATTCAACAGGTCGAACAACCGTTCTGCTGGATACACGGAGTGAACGACGATTTCTTAAGGATTGACACTCACGGCGAAGTAGTTTACAACCATTATCTGGGCAGTTATAAAGAAGCCCACCGCATTCCGGAAGCCGTGCACAACAATGTACCGGCGGTGATGGGATATGAGGAGTATGTGCGGGTGGTTGGGGAATTCGTTGGCCGGTGAAATGGTGAAATGGTG
>JBKCDO010000307.1:0-1563 GCA_046304755.1 Flavobacteriales bacterium | reverse complement strand
CGGACAATCAGCGGCAAGAAGCAAAGCATTGACCTTGCTTACCTGCATGGAAGAGCAGGATGGAAGTGCTTTGGATAACGAAGTGCGTGACAATTCAATTGCTATCTATCCCAATCCGAATAATGGACAATTTACCGTGCGATTTGAGCAAGCCGGTATCTATGAGATTATCACAAGCCTGGGACAAGTTCAGCAGTCCGTTTCGATGATTTCCGGTTCAGGATCATTTGAGGTATCGGGGCTGGCAGCCGGTATTTATTTCGTTCGTGAAGTGCGAAATCCGACGAATTTGCAACGCGTGATTGTTGTCGAATAACGATAGCATTTAACCGATATTTTTTGTCGGGGCGACCTATTATGGTCGCCCCTTCTTTTTCTTGACGCGGCGACCATGGTAGGTCGGGGGCGACCATGGTAGGTCGCCCTTACAGAAGGGGATACATGGTGTGAGGTAGGGGTGGCGGTCTTAGCGCATGGCTTTGATGCGGACCTCCGTGGCGCCGTAGCCGTATTCCGTGTAGGAGGCGTCCAGAAACTCGCAGTGCGGGTAGTATTGATGGAGCATCTTGCGGATTTCTGCGCGGAGCACGCCTTGACCGATGCCATGGATGTAAACCACGCGCGGGATTTTTTTATTCTCAGCGATGCGCAGCGTGCGTTCGAAGTGTTCGAGTTGTACAGCAATGATTTCGCTGTTCGACATACCCTTGTGATCATCGAGCAGCTCGTGGATGTGCAGATCCACTTCCATCAGCTCTCCTTTACGCTTGACACTATTGGCGTCTTTGTTTTTGTAAAGAAGTTTAAACTGATCGCGCGCCTTTTTGGCGAAATGCTGATCAAGGTTGCGCTCAACAACATCGACAATATCAGGTTGGGTGGAGTGGTATTTTTCTTCTTCCTTTAAACGACTTCCTACAGGCACAAGGTCTTCCACTCGATGTTCATAAGTGAAGCCATCGCGGTCTTCCACCAATATCCAGCCTTTGGAAGGAAAGGCCACTACTGTGCCTTCTCCTTGATCATTGAGAAACTTAACCCGATCCCCGCGCTTAAATTCCATGAGGCTAAATTAGGAGAGAAACGAAGAAAGGAATGAATAACATTCTACTCACTATTCGATGGATTTACTCCCGTCTGAAGTAAACCATTTCAGCGTTGCGGCAGTCACGCATTTGAAGGGCGAGCTGGCCGAGCAGGTCGTCGTTGACGGCTACTTCCAGTCGTTGACGGATGTGGGGTCCGAAATAAATGAAGTCCTGATTGTTGCCTTCTTCAAAGCGGGAAATGGCATTTTGAAATTGATTGAGAATGGATTCGTAGTTCTTCATCATGGCTTCCAGTTCGGATACCGGAGCATATGCCGCAAAAAACTCTTTTCCTTTCTGTGTCGGAAAGCGTTGTTTTAAATCTGCTTTACAGCGCGCTATCATACGCCCAATCTCCTCGAGTGAATCCTGCCATTGAATCAGTTTCTCGGTCAGAATCTCGGCATATTGCTGAGGGTCGTAACGCACCACGCCGTATTGACGACAACTGTCTTGATAGGCTAGTCGCAGGGAG
>JBKCDO010000306.1:0-30423 GCA_046304755.1 Flavobacteriales bacterium | reverse complement strand
TGATTGGGCGTTAGAGGCGCTCCAACCACACAGAACAAACACAAGGCTCATTGCGAAAGCCTTCAGTGTAGATGAGGCACGGAAAGATGTCTCCGTACAACAATCTGCAAACATTGTAAAATGTTTCATTGATTTGGATTTTAATTAAACAATTTATTTGGTAATGAAATCCAGATCCCGGAGGAGAATTAGTCGACTAGAATTTAGATTTCGTCGACAAAAGTAATATAAATAACGACAATAGCTCAAAAAATCCAGATAAAAATTTTAGAAATAGTGATCTTGGAAGTTATATAATTGCAAATCAGCAAGTTAAATAGTGTGACGCAGTGTATTGCCCATTTACCATTCACCATTCACTATTCACCAAAAAGAAAACCCCCCTCGTTGCCGAGGAGGGTTTTCACCATGTAAGTTCTCTAAAACTACTTGTTGATGATCAATCGCTTGATCTGAACATCCGAACCATTGGTAAAGCGATACATGTAGATACCGGTTGCCAGGGCTTCAGTATCGAAGCTTACCTGATAAGCATTACCGGCCTCTACTACGCCGCTGTATACATCAGCTACTTTGCGACCACTCATATCGAAGATTTCGAGTGTAGTGGTTGCTGTGTTGATGGTCTTGAAGGAGAATTGTGCAATGTTGCGAACTGGGTTTGGCGCAACATCAACATCACTCAAGCGCTCGTTTTCGTCAATTGCAGGTGTCAGTACTTCAGGCAAATTCAAACCGGTGTTAACTGTTGGGTTTGTGCCTTCATAGCTGATAATCTGAGAGCATGTTGTGCTGTTACCTGAACAGTCAATAGCAGTCCACTGACGAACTACCCAGAAATCTGGACAGCAATCCAAATCCAAAGAGAAGTCACCCGCACCGAACTGTTGAGATGGAGCAGCGGTTGGACTTGTTACAAATGTACCGTTGTAATTGAACCAACCTCCGAAACCGAAGTTCGCATTGAAGTTGTTTGCTCCGGCGCCATATTGGAAAGCGTAGTAGTTGTTGCTTGGGGCGTGTGTAAGGTTTAATAAAGAACCTGCGTAACCACCGAAACCTGTCAACTCAGCACCTTCACCATTTTGCAACAGGAAGTACAACCAGTCCTGGTAGTTGTTGCCAACAGGCACACAGTCTGCTTTGTAGCTGGTCATACCTGAACTCCAAGTTGTGTAGTCATATCCACCTGTGAAGTTGACGTCAACATAGAAACCACTGGTTGGATCAAGCACGTTCACCATGGTAGCAGTGAAGTGAATGTTATCTGCAGTGCGCACCAAGTTACCTTCAACCAATTCATAGTAACGATAAGCAACAGGCATGCTGTTCAATTGCATTGCCCAATCGATATCAACACCACCTACGTTGATTCCGCATACACCGCCTGAGGCGTGCGTTGGAGTAGAAGGATTGCAGCTAGCCAATACACCGGGTGTTGGTTGATCGCCGAAGTAATGTTGCGTGTAGCTGATGCTAACGTTGTCATCGCAGTTGTCCGTTGCATTTACCACTGCTACTGCAGGAAGCGATTCGTCGCATTCCAATTCAATGTCATTAGGACAGTTGATAATAACCGGAGCAATTGTATCTACAAATGTGATGAGCTGTTGGAATGGCAAGCTTGGATTGCCGCATGCATCTGTTGCAATCCATGTGCGTGTGAATCGTGGGTTACATCCAACTACCGTTTCAGGACCATCAGTGTAATCATAGGTAATGGTGCTGCAGTTGTCTGTTGCTACCGGCTGAACAACCGGAGGAGTAGTTCCACACTGATACGTCAGAGTATCAGGACTTGCAGTTGTCCAACCCGGACCTACGTTGTCATCAACGTTCACAGTTTGTGTAGCGATGGCTTCATTGTCGCAGCTGTCGATTGCCTTCACGCGACGGATGATGGTGCGCTCAGCAGGACAGTTTCCTTCAATGATTGAATCAGGCAAGGCAATGATGGTTAGGTCATCATCACAGTTGTCGTTCCATTGTGGGTTGAATCCCGGAATGGTCGTGCCGCACGATACAGTGATGCTTGGTGTGAAACCGAATGCAGTAGGTGCTGTTTCGTCAGTGAGGTGAATGAACTGTGTGAATGGTGCAGAAGCATTACCGCATGCGTCGGTGACAACGTAAGTGCGAATCAAAGTACCGGCGCAACCACCAGACACAAACTGATCTGTTTTTTGAACGGTGTAGTTGCTACATACTTCTACAATTGTAATGTAATTGCCGCCGGCGTTGTCACATGGGCGCTCGATTTCAGTGTCTCCGGAAATAACAGGAGCTGTTGTATCAACAACATGGATGTACTGAACAAATGTGCTCGCGTTTCCGCACTCATCTTCAGCAGTCCATGTGCGAATTGTCAAGCGATCACAAGTTGAACCTGTTGGCTGACTGTTTACATAGGTGTAGGTGATTGCACCGCAGTTATCAGTAGCTGTTGGCTGAATCACGGGAACAGTTTCTCCGCACTCATAGGTGAACTCGCTTTGGTCGTCATTACCGAAATCAGGTGCTTCTGTATCACGAACAAGAATTGTCTGGAATTCGATGGCTTGATTACCGCACTGATCATTCGCACGGAACGTGCGGATGATGGTATACGATTGAGGACAGTTGCCATTAATAGTATCCATTCCAACATAGGTGATGGTTACAGCTGAGCAGTTGTCACCCGCTGTAGGCATGTCGTACATTGGAAGTGTTTCATCACAGTTGATCGTGTCGTTTTCAGGGAAGTCGATGAAGTACGGATCTGTTGTGTCAACAACGTGAACAACTTGTGTCGCAGTATCTGCATTGTCACAATCATCAAGTGCAATCCATGTGCGGATGATGTCGAATGAAGCATCGCAGCTATCATTGGTGAGAACGATATCTTCATCATAGAAAATTTGAACATCATCGTCACAGTTGTCAGTAGCCGTTACCGGTGCAATACCGAAGTAATTGCCATTACTTCCTTGCGATATAGAGCTGCATTCCACGTCATCTTCGTTAGGAACGTTGTTCAGGTTTGGACGTGTGTTGTCTTCAAGAGTGATGAATTGAATAGCGTCCGTGAAGTTGCCACATCCGTCTGTTGCACGATAAGTGCGCGTGAGGACACCAATGCAACCACCTGAGTTGAGCACATCACTGAAGATGGTAACGGTTACACCGCTGCAATTATCAGTAGCAGTTGGTGCAGGCGGATTAACATCGCATGGTGATGAAATATAAATTGGGAATGCGTCAAATACAGGTCCTACGGTGTCGATGACAGCGATAGTCTGAACGAACGTTGTTGTGTTCTGGCAATCATCGGCAGCGCTCCATGTGCGGCGGATAGTGTAGTTGCCTGCACAGTTACCTGCGATGGTTGTTTGAGAATAGTTTACCGTGACCAGCGTGTCGCAATTATCTGTTGCGGTCACTGTTGCCGGAGCAGGAATGTTGTCACATGGAACAGTGATATTCGCTGAAGGCGTACCATTCAATACGGGGCCTTCATCATCTACAATTGAGATAACCTGTACGCACTGACTGCGATTTCCGCATTCATCCTCAGCTTCCCATGTGCGAGTGAGCAAACGGTTACATGCGTTTCCGCTGGGTACTTCACCAAGGTAAGTAATCGTAACTGCACTTGTGCAGTTGTCTGTAGCGCTAATGTTTGTTGCAACTGCAGGAACCGGTTGGTCGCAGTCGATAGTGACATCAGCAGGACAGTTGTTAAATGATGGAGCGATGTTGTCGAATACATTGATTGTTTGTGTCACTACAGTGGCACGACCGCAATCATCAACTGCACGATACAAATTCTTTGCAGTTGTGCGGTTTGGACAAGCGCCTTCTTGAGGCTCGCAATCAGCATCGCAGTTGATGTCACCGTTGGCATGCACAAACGTGTTGTTCATGAAACCATCGAAGGAGAACCAACCGGAGATACCGTTGTTACAGTTTTTGTTGTTGGCACCTTCACCGACTTGGAAACCGTAGTAGTAGTTGGTTGGCAAGTGTGACAAGTAGAGTTGATCTCCCGCGAGGTCACCTTGACCGGTGAGCGTCGAGAAACCATCTACCAATTCGTAGTAACTCCAGAAGGTGTGGTTATTATCAGCGCAAGCCAAATCTAAATCGTTCTTGTATGAACGACCAAGTGGACTGGCAGTGGACCAATCAATCCAACCGCGCTTGTTGTGCAGCCACATGTCTACAACGAATCGCTCGTTTGGATTAGCACTGTTGGCAATTGTTCCGAAGATGTGCGCTGTGCTGTCGGCATATTCTTCAAGCGTTCCACCGGGAGCAACGAAGTTAAAATAATCGCTGGAAGTGTACCCCAAGTCATGAAGTTCTTCCAACCAAAAACTCCAGTCAGCGCCAAGGCCTAGGGCTGTTGTTAAGTTACAACGGTTGAGTGGCGTACCTGCTGCACTTTGGAAGGAAGTGACTGCTTCGGGACCGGAGCATGCATCAACGGCGGTTACACCGCTGCTCACACCCGGAGCTTGAGACAAGCACTGCACGTTAATGGGTGATGTAACACCTGAGATCACCGGTCCTTGCGTATCACGCACTGTGATGATTTGTGTGCAGGATACAGAACCGGCCGGGAAGCCGAGTTCATTTAATAACGCGGTCCACGTTCGTGCAATTACAGTTTGGCAGTTTGTAGTTGAAATAGTGACATCAGAGTTAACAAACGTGTAACCAACACCCACTAATGCTTCAACAGTGGGAGCGCCGGTAATGTTTACGTCGTTGATGTTTTGACCGCATTCGATAATAACATCGTTGGGGCAGGTGATAAAAACATCTGTAACCTGAGCGGATGAACTGTTTGCTAAGGAAAATAAAATTACCCCTAGCACAGAGGACAAGAATTTGTTCGACATGTTTTTCCGAGTTTCAGAGGAAAGAACACGTCTCAAGAAAGTTGTAGAGTACTTTTTGGACATGGATTAAAAAGTGTTAGGTTAAAACAAGATTAACGGGCCAAAGATTTAGACGAAACTGTCTTTGGTGTACTCGCACTAATCAACATTCAAGATGGATATATGAACAAGATTCTTGTTTGTAAGACCTGTGATTTGTCATTGGTCTCTACTATGAAAATATTCGTCGAAAGCGCCTTCTTGTGAACAAGGTGTGAATAGCGTTTTTTAATGGGGGCATTATTCTAATTCATCGAAGGAGTTGATGCAGTTGCGCGACGCTGATACCTGTTGATTCATGAGAAAATGTGCGTTGAGTTCCACTACGCACTGCAGCGGGGTGATGGAAGCCTATTCTTTAGCCAATGCCGCGAAGCACAGCGGTGGGTTGATGGAAGCCTTTTCTTTCGCGAACAATGACGCACAGCAGTGGGTTGATGGAAGCCTTTTCTTTCGCGAACAATGACGCACAGCAGTGCGTCGCTACCCCTTCTTCTCGCTATGAACAGATGGCCAAGCAAAAGGCCCTTCACTCGCCATTCGCCATTCGCCCTTCGCCCTTCGCCCTTCAAAAGAAAAGCCCCTCCCGGTTAAACCGAGAAGGGCCTCTCAAATTAGGTTATTGACCTACGGATTATTTGTTGATGATCAGACGTTCAATCTTCACATCAGCACCGTTGGTCAAGCGATACGTGTAAACACCGGTAGCGAGATCGCTCACGTTGTAATCCACGTTATATGAAGCACCGGCTTCTACTGATCCCATGAATACATCCGCTACTTTCTTACCGGTCATGTCGAATACTTCGAGTGAAGTCTTCGCTGTGTGAGCGGCTTTGAAAGTGAACAGTGCATTGTTGTTAGCTGGATTTGGTGATACAGCAATGGTGCTGGTCAGCTTGCTGCTTTCCAAACCTTCGCTTGCGATGGTAGTATTGTCACCATTTCCTGGTGTAACAATACCGTCAAAGCTGATGGTTTGTGTGCAGGTTACCGAATTGCCTGAGCAATCGATAGCAGTCCACTGACGCTCTACAGAGTAATCAGAGCAGCAATCCAACTCCAGTGCAAAGTCACCTGCACCGGACATTTCAACCAACGCAGCGTTTGGTGAAGTGTGGAATACACCTGAGTAGCTGAACCAACCACCGAAGCCATTATCAGCTGCATTGTAGTTGTTAGCACCGTCACCCAACTGATAACCGAAGTACTTGTTGGCAGGAGCATGAATGAGGTTGAGCGCAGATCCGGCATAGTCACCGAAACCGGTCAACTCAGTGTTAGCACCCGGAGTCAATAAGAAGTACTTCCATGAAGCGAAGTTGGCATCAACACCGCCGCAATCAGCCTTGAAGCTGGTTGGAAAAGCTTGATTAGACCATGTGTTCCAATCCATGTTGCCGGCGAACCATACGTCAACGTTCCATCCGTTTGCAGGATTCATCGCGTTGCGCATAGTAGCAGTCAAGTGAAGTGATCCATCAGGATACTGAACAAGGCTTCCGTTGTCTACTGTGTAGTAGCGGTGTGCAGCAGGCATGCTGAACATGGCCATAGCCCAGTCGTATGGATAACCGCATGGGTTACCTGCAGGACGAACAGGAGTCATCAAGTTGCAATCAGCAATTGATCCTTCTTCCGGAGCATTGCCGAATACGTGTTGCTCGTAGTACACCTGAACGTTATCGTCACAGTCATCAATTGCAGTCACTACAGCAGGTGCCGGAAGTGAAGAGCCGCAAGCCAACACAAGGTCTTGAGGACAACCTACCAAGATTGGATCTGTAGTGTCTTCGAAGATGATGTGCTGAACGAAAGGTGAGCTTGTGTTTCCGCAAGCGTCAACAGCGATCCACGTGCGGTCGAAACCGTTGGTGCAACCATCTACCCAAACAGGACTGTCAACATAGTCGATAGAGAAATCGCTGCAGTTGTCAACAGCTGTTGGAGGAACTACTGCTGCAGTTTCACCGCATGCGTAGTTGAACTGTGATTGACCTGACAACCACACCGGACCGTATTCGTCGCTCACGTTGATCAATTGAACATACGTGCTAAAGTTGCCGCACTCGTCTTCCGCGCGGAATGTGCGAACGATGGTGTAGCTGTATTGGCAGTAGCCTGGAACCAGCTCATCACTGTGTGTGATGGTTACATCTGAACAATTGTCTTCTGCAATCACGTTATCAACACCGAATGTGTCGTTACAATCGTAGTAGCGATCACCGGGCACTCCAACAAATACAGGAGCTGTGTTGTCGGTCGTTGTAACAACGGTTGTAGCCGTGCTAGAATTTCCACAGTCGTCTGTTGCTGTCCATGTGTAGGTTTCAGTAATCGTGCATCCTTCGGTTACAGAGCTGTAGCCCGGAGTGATTGACAATTCCTGGTCGCAGTTGTCTGAGAATACAGGAGGATTCACAACGTAGCTGCTTGAAGCACCGCCATTGTTTTCAGCAACACCACCCTGCAGAGCGTAAAGTTGCTGAGCTTCGGTAGCGGTGAGTTCACGGTTGTAAACGGCAACGTCATCCACCTTGCCATTGAACCAACGGTCATACAGACCACCAATTTTCCAAAGCAAACTGTTGCTAGATGCACCAGGGTTTCCTTCCCACGTATCTTCAGAAATGAGGTTTCCGTTCACATAGATTTTACCACCTTGGTTAGATGCGGTAAATACCATGTGGTACCACTGATCGAGGTTAAGGTTACCATGTTCGAAAGGCGCGCTACCGTAACGACCAATCAAGCGATCACCGAATGACTTGAGATACCAAGCCTTAACCGTTGGATAGAAATCAACACCTTCTTCAGGGCCCATATTGGCTGTGATGATGGCATAACCATTCCAAATGGCCGGAGAGTATTTAGAGAAGATGTTCGCTTCATCATAGACACCGGTAATGTCATTGACATTGTACCACAAGCTCACTGAGAATGGGTAAATGTTTTGACCTTCTGTTCCAGGAACGATGATGTCTTGATCGGTAGTGAATGCGTAGGCGCTGTTTGGATTGCCGAAACGGTCGGCGGTCAATTGTGCTCCGCGCACTGTGCCGTTCAAGCCATTACCACTCTCATCATTAGCATTTCCGCAGAACGGATACCATGCAACCAAGCCATTTTGCAGTGCTGAAGGCATTGCGCATGACGCAATAGGAGCACCGCACTGTAAGGTTTGGTTTGGAGTCTGGCTAACAACTGTTGGAGCTGTAACGTCGATCAGGTTGATGATCTGTTGGATCATGCCCGGAGTTTGGTTGCCACACTCATCACTTACATAGTATGTACGGATGATACGGCCGGCGCAAGCACCGCTCACGTATTCATCAGAGAACGTGATGTTCACATCGCCACAGTTGTCTGTTGCGCTGATTGAAATCGTAGTGCTGATGTTATCGCAAGGCATTTCCACTTCAGTATCGAAAGGATTAACAACTGGAGCAGTAGTATCCTGAACGTGGATGACTTGAGTGAACGTTTCAGATACGTTTTCGCAATCATCGATTGCATACCAGGTGCGAACCAAGGTGAAGTAGCTTGGGCAGTTGCCGTCGATACGCTGTTGGTTGTAGATTACTGTCGGATCTTCGTCGCAGTTGTCAGTAGCAGTTACCTGAGCAGGTGCAGGAACGGCATCACATTCAACCGTGATTTCAGCTACAGGCAGGTTACCCAATACCGGTGCTGCGTTATCAGCGATTGAAATGACTTGTGTGCATTCAGCGCGGTTACCACAAATGTCCGTTGCAGACCAAGTGCGTGTGATGGTGCGGATGCAACCTTCACCTTCGATAACCTCTCCGAGGAATGCGATGGCTACATCTCCTACGCAGTTGTCAGTAGCTGTTGGGATTGGAAGCGCAGGAATGCTGTCTTCGCAAGCCAATACAACACTAGGAGCGCAGTTGTCGAACACAGGAGCAGTAGTGTCTTCGATGACAACTTGCTGTGTTTCGATCAATGCGAATCCGTTTTCGTTTTCTGAACGGTAGAAATAAGTGTACGATGTGTTGTGGATGCAACCGCTAGGGTCAGAAATGGTGTCGCAATCAGTATCAACGTTCACGTCACCGTTACCAACGATGT
Source organism: Flavobacteriales bacterium (assembly GCA_046304755.1). Lineage (GTDB taxonomy): Bacteria > Bacteroidota > Bacteroidia > Flavobacteriales_D > Sanyastnellaceae > JAIBBG01. The sequence continues at coordinate 21,409 of JBKCDO010000306.1, read as the reverse complement.
GTTCACCATCAACGAAACCATCGTAGCGGAACCAGCCCGACATACCGTGGTTACAGTTTTTGCTGTTAGCGCCATCACCCACCTGGAAACCATAGTAGAAGTTAGATGGAGTGTGGTAAGCATACAATACATCACCTGCCAATGAACCGGCTCCGGTCAGGGTGGAGAAGCCGCCTTTCAATTCGTAGTATTCCCACTCAGGGTGGTTGGCGATAGCACAGTTCAGGTGCAAGTCGTTTTTGTAGCTACGACCAAGTGCGCTCCATGCAGACCAATCGCGCTTTTCATCAAACCAGAAATCAACTACAAACTTTTGGTTGCTGTTGAGGCTGTTTTCGATTGTACCGTAAAGGTGAGCGGTTCCATCAGTGAACTGCTTGAATGTTCCACCGTTAGCATCGAAGTGGAAGTATGAAGAAGCAACGTCGCCGCTTTCTTCCAGATCCTCCAACCAGATAGCCCAGTCGGCGCCGGGTCCGAGAGCTGTTGTGGCACTGCATTCTACTTCAGGGCTGCCGGTTTGGCTTTCCCATGTTTCGATTTCACCATAGAAACCGGTGCACTCATCATAGGCGTATACGCCTTCCTGGAATCCGGGCTTGTCTTCCAAGCACTGAACTTCAACGAGGGGATCAACACCATAGATAGAGAAAGGAACGCAAGGGATTACCTCGAGGACTTTCGGACACAAATCATTGTAGCAATAGATATCGTCTACTTTGAAGGTGATGTTGTAAACACCTACTTGTGCTACCGTCGGAGTCCAAGAGAAAACTGCGCTAACCGGGTTGGTTGAAGCAGAGTCTTGCACTAACGAAGCGCCGGCCGGCAATAGGTTGGCCGAAATGGTCAACGCCTGGTCAGCATCCGGATCAGATCCAAAGAAGGACATGCTGAAAGGCTGATCAGCAGGCAGGGTCAATGTATCCGTTGGATTGCAACCGCGTGAAGAAGCGATTGAAGGCAATTCGTTTGGATAGATTTCGCAACATTCGATAGTGAGATCATACAACACCGGAGTTTCGTTCACCGTGATTCCGCGGAAGAGGGTGGTACGGATTTCAACGTAGCGACCGGTAACACCGGCGCAGCAGAATTCTTCACCGTTTCCGACTTCTACGAACGGCAACAAGGCAAGTCCAAGTGCATCGTCAGAAGCGCGGGCTTCAACGCGAATACCTGTCATGTCAGGTGTTTCAGCATTCCAAGTGATTTTACCCCACTTGCGACCTGCAACTTGGCCATCGTGAACAACAGTCCAGCTTCCTGAAGGAACAGTAGCGTTGATTACAACGAAACCGGTCATATCGCTGTAGGTGTAAGGGCCCGCACCTGCACCTAAGTCAACATTTAAGTCGACAGCGCCAATAGTGTTGGCACCACCACCAATACCACCTGCATTTGGGTCAATACGAATAGCGTTATTTGTGCTGATACAAGCAGTCCAAACTTTTCCGTCTTTATCTATGGCTACACCAATTGGGCCTGTTCCAGGGATAGCCACATTTCCTACAAAGGTTCCATCCGTTTTTAAGTGACCAATGGATGAAGCACCACCTCCGTGAGCAACCCAAACATTGCCTTCAGCATCCACAGCCAATCCCATTCCGGTTTGATTTCCATGAGGGTAAACTCCGATAACATCTCCTGCGGGGCTAAGTTTGTAAATGAGATTTCCTTGGTATTTTGTACACCAGATTTCACCGGTATTGGGATCAATTCCCAGTCCGTAATCGCCTCTTCCGCTCAAGCTTTGAGCAGCTGGAAAAGGAGCGCCATCAGGATCGAAACGCAGAACGGGTACATCGGGGCCACCGGTAGACCAAAGCACACCGTTGCCATCGATTAGACCACCGTAACCACCAACACCAATATTCATCAGTGTGTTTGGTTCTCCCGCTACATAAAGGCTATTGCCGGTTTGACCATGCAGTTTTTCATGGTAGCGGTTGCTTGATCCTCCTACCCAAATATCTCCAAATTCATCAACAGCTAAGGTGCGCGCGCCGGTTGCCATTACACGAGTGAAAACGGTAATTGCCTCGTCTTCCGCGGTGGCTACGCCGCCATCAGTGTCAACGCCACCTGCATTTGACCAGTTGAGGATATTACCAAGTCCTCTTGAAGTTTTAATAAGGCCATCGCCATTTCGGTCAATGCATGTATTAAAAATGAAGGGTGGCTTAAGGTATTGTCCTGCAGGATTAGCGATACCGTCAGCATCGCAGCGAGTTCCGCCAATGACAAGTCCAATGCGTACCACAGAACCTTTGGCTACCCCATTGAGGGAGCTGCTTTCGTCACGGTTAGATACCCAAACGTTACCATCCTTATCGACAGTAGTTCGCGATGGATTCTTACCCATTCCGCTAGGTGCAGTGGAATATTCACCTACGATTTCTCCGGTGGTGACATTAATCCTTACTACAGTTCCACGGGCACTGCAAGGGATATAAACGAAGGGAAGCGGCTGACCGGGTTGGTCAAGGCGCAGCGATCCGGAAACACTGGTATTTACGCTCAGCAGAAGTCCTTCGTTGAAGTCTTCATCGGATGTAAAGGTGCGTGTGCAACCGGCAGATGGTTGAGCCTGGGAATAGAGATTTCCCGAGCCCCACAGGGCAAACAAGAAACAAACAACGAGTGTTTGTATGGAAGCAGACATACGCCAACTCGTGGTTGTTTTTTGCGCATAGCTTCCAATGGAATGTTGAGTTTTTTCCATTGAAAATAGAATTTGGTTAGTAAACAGTGAACTAGCGTAAGCGCCAGGCGGAGGGACTATTTAGCTTGAGTTTTCGGTGCAAATATACATAAGTTTCGATAAAACGATAAAAAACGTAGATAAAAACGGGATTTAGGGATGTGGGCGTCTGTTTATTAACAGGTTATCAACGGTTTTTGAACGGTAAAAATGGATACGATGATTCTTTTTTGCATGCAACGACGCACCGCGGTGGGGTGATGGATTCCATTTCTTTTCGCGAATGGCACGACGCACTGCAGTGCGTCGCTACCCCATCTTCTGGTCATGAGCAGATGGCCAAGCAAATGGCCTTCTCTCGCCACTCGCCATTCGCCACTCGCCACTCGCCACTAAAAGAAAAGCCCCTCTCGGTTAAACCGAGAAGGGGCCCTTCAAGTTAGGTTTTGACCTATGGATTATTTGTTAATGATCAAGCGATCGATCTTAACATCAGTGCCATTGATCAAGCGATACGTGTACACACCGGTAGCGAGGCCGCTCACGTTGAAGTTCACGTTGTATGAAGCACCGGCTTCAACAGTACCCATGAATACATCTGCTACTTTCTTACCGGTCATGTCGAGAACTTCAAGTGAAGTCTTCGCAGCATAAGCCGCCTTGAAAGTGAACATTGCGTTGTTGTTAGCAGGGTTTGGAGATACAGCTACTTCGCTAGTCAGCTTGCTGCTTTCCAATCCTTCAGAAGCGATGGTTGTATTGTCACCATTGCTTGATGCAACGCTGCTGTCGAAGCTGATGTTCTGCGTGCAAGTCACAGCATTGCCTGAGCAATCGATAGCAGTCCACTGACGCTGGATTGAGTAATCCGGGCAGCAATCCAATTCGAAAGCAAAGTCACCGGCACCGGTTACGCTGCTCAAATCTTGGTTCTGGTTTGAACGGAACACACCGGTATAGCTGAACCAACCACCGAAGCCGTTGTCAGCAGTGTTGTAGTTGTTGGCGCCATCACCCAATTGGAAGCCGAAGTAGTGGTTAGCAGGAGCGTGCACGAGGTTGATCAAAGAACCTTCGTAAGCACCGTAACCGGTCAACTCAGCACCAGGACCTGCTTGCAATAAGAAGTATGTCCATGAAGCGAAGTTGGCATCTTCAGCACCACAATCAGCCTTGAAGCTTGTAGGGAAGCCTTGTGTAGACCAAGTAGCCCAATCCATTCCACCGGCAAAGGTTACGTCAACGTAGAAACCTGAACCCGGATTCACTGCATTCTCAAGCTGAGCAAGAAGGTGCAATGAACCACCAGGATACTGAACCAAGTGACCATCTACAACTTGATAGTAACGGTGAGCAGTTGGCATAGCGAACATCGCCATAGCCCAGTCGTATGGGTAACCGCATGGGTTGCCAACAGAGCGAGCAGGAGTGATCAAGTTACAATCAGCAATTGAACCTTCAGCCGGAGCATCACCAATGATGTGCTCTTCGTAGTAAACCTGAACGTTCTCATCACAAGAGTCGTAAGCAGTCACTTCAGCAGGAGCAGGAACTGCATCGGTGCAAGCCAATACCAGGTCTTGTGGGCAACCGCTGAGCATAGGCTCAGTAGTGTCTTCGAAGCTGATATACTGAACGAATGGCTGGCTAGCGTTACCGCAAGCATCCACTGCAATCCAAGTGCGGGTAAATCCGCTGTTGCAACCGTCAACCCACGTTTCACCTTGAGTGTAATCCATAGAGAACAAGCTGCAAGCGTCGTAAGCAACCGGCTCAACTACTGTAGCATCTGAACCACACTCGTAAACGAACTGTGATTGGTTTTCACCCCAGATTGGACCGTAGTTGTCGCTCACGTTGATGTGCTGAACGTATTCAGAGTAGTTGCCACACTCGTCGCTTGCACGGTAAGTGCGCTCGATAGTGTAGTTAGCAGCACACTGACCACCCACGATTACATCGCTGTGTGAGATAGTCACATCAGAGCAGTTGTCGATAGCGTATGCAGGTGCTACGAAATCTTCCTGTGTGCACTCACGGTTCTCATCTTGTGGAACGTATGTGAATTCAGGAGCAGTGCTGTCAACGATGGTGATAGTGCGTGATACAGTTGTTGAGTTACCGCAAGGATCAACAGCAGTCCAAGTCTGATAGATGATTGTAGTACATGCATCTTCAGTTACTTGCTGGAATGCTGTTTCAATCAAATCAGTGTAATCAGCGCAGTTGTCAGACCATTGTGGGTTGTATGAAGGAACATCATCACCACACTCGATCGTAGCATCAACAGGAGCAACAGCAACTGCAGGAGCAGTAACGTCGATCAAGGTAATGATCTGCTGAATCAAACCTGAAGTCTGGTTACCGCAAACGTCGCTTACACTATAGGTACGCATGATCTTACCTGCACAACCACCACTTACGTGCTCGTCAGTGTAGGTAATTACCACTTCGTTGCAATCTTCTGCAGAGATCAAGATCTCGTTGCTTACAGCATCACATGGCATTTCGATTTCTACAGCGTAAGGATTTACAACCGGAGCTTGAGTGTCAACGATAGTAATGTGCTGATCAAATGTTGAGCTGTTTCCACACTCATCACTTGCTGTCCAGGTACGAGTGAACTGTTGCTCACATGGGTTCTGTGAAACAGGAGTTCCATTTAGTCTTGAGAAACGACCTACATTGATTGTCAATACCATGTCATTCCAATCATCGCCGCCCTCTTCTACCAGGATTAGACGAATACCACCAACAGGAGTCTCTTCTCCAATGTAAAGCGTACCATACGGAGCTGTGCAAGGACCATATACCTGACCACCTTGTAGTGTATAGTTACGTGTACCTGCATTTTCCGGGATATAGTCAACGTTAGGAATGTTAATGAAATGGAAGATTCCGCTTTCCTGTGATGTTGACATAGAAACAGCTACTAATCCTTCATAATCGCGCAAATCCAAGTAGATGCCTTGGCTTGAGTAACCAGGAATCGAATCAGATGAAAGTGTTTCGCTATCGAAATATGAGTAGGTTATATTATCGGAGCAATTGTCATTTGCCACAGGTTCAATTACTGGGATTTCCTCACCACACTCATAAGAGAATGCACTCGACTGCTCTTCGAACACCGGAGCATACTGATCGATTACATACACATAACGTGATTCAACAACCTGGTTACCACAGTTGTCGAATGCGCGGTAAACACGCTCGATAGTGTAGCTCTGTGGACAGTTACCGGGGATGATTGACTCTTCAACAGATACTTCAACTTCACTGTCGCAGTTGTCAGCAGCAGCATACTCACCGAATCCTGGGATTGTTTCGTCACAGTTTGCAGTAACGTTTTCAGGAAGTGCAGTGAAGTATGGGTTAGTAGTGTCAACAATCGTTACAACAGTAGTTGCCGTTGTAGAGTTACCGCAATGGTCTGTAGCAGTCCAAGTGTAGGTCTCAATAGTTGTGCAACCGTCAGTTGAAGAAGAGAAGTCAGAAGTGATATCCAACTCTTGATCACAATTGTCAGTGAATGAAGCAGGCTGAACACCATATTCATCACCGCATTCAACGGTCATGTTAGGAGTAACAAATGCAATCACCGGCGCAACAGCATCGCTCAAGTGAATCACCTGAACAAATTCAGCAGAAACGTTACCACAAACGTCAGTAGCGGTGTAGTGACGGATAACGTTACCGGCGCATGAGCCTGATACCATTTCGTCTGTGTAGTCAACTGAGTATTCGTTGCAGTTGTCGCTAACGTTTACATAGATGCCTGCATAATCATCACATGGACGATCGAGTTGAGCTACGCCGCTGATCACAGGAGCTGTAGTGTCCTGGATATGGATGTACTGGGTGAATTCAGAAGCGTTGTTGCACTCGTCAACAGCTGTCCAAACACGGCTGATGGTGTAGTAGCAAGAGCTTCCTTCGTTGTCAGAATCAATAAAGCTCAATGAAACTTCACCGCAGTTGTCTTCAGCTTCAGGTGTTGTTACCGGAATTTCAGTGTTGCACTCATACGTGAACTGGTTGTTTTGCTCAGCAAATACAGGGGCAGTTTCGTCGATTACAGTGATTACTTGAGTTTCAACTGTTTCATTCTGGCAGTTGTCATAAGCACGGAACGTGCGGTGGATGGTATAATGCTGTGGGCATGAACCAGGCATGATTGCCTCACCGAATGCTACATCTACTTCGCTATCGCAATTGTCAACAGCAACAGGGTATTCTACAGCCGGGATAGAATCGCTGCAGCTGATAGTCATGTCCTGTGGGAAGCTTACAAACTCAGGAGCAGTAGTGTCTTGAACCTGTGTAGTGCGAGTAGCTGTTGACTGATTGTCGCAAGCGTCTGTTGCTACCCAAGTACGGATGATGTCATACGTTTCAGGGCAATCGTCGTCCTGACCTACATACTGCTCAGAATAAGTGATAACCACTTCATTTTCGCAGTTGTCTGTACCGGTAACACCGCCATCGTTGTTCAATACAACCTCAGAGCATTCTACAGTGTTGTCTTCAGGAAGACCAACAAATTCAGGAGCCGTATTGTCGAGAATAGCAATGTATTGCTCGGCTTCTGATGAGTTACCACACTCGTCAGTAGCACGGTAAACACGGTGCAAAGTACCAAGGCAACCACCGGAGTTCAACGTTTCTTCTATAACTACTACTGTAGCTTGACCACAGTTGTCGCTGGCAGGAATGATAGCCGGAATCTGATCACACTCGATGTGTGCATAGAATTCGTAAGGATCGAACGTAGGAGCAGTTGTGTCCTGTACGTTGATCGTTTGCTGGTAAGTCACAGTGGTGTTTTCACACTGATCGTAACCGTACCATGTGCGGATCAACGTGTAGTTTGATGGGCAGTTGCCATCGATACGTTCTTCGTTGTAAACCAATGTTGGGTTTTGATCGCAATTGTCTTCGATAGTTACACCGGCAGCTGCAGGAACGGCATCACACTCAACGGTGATTTCACCTTCCGGAAGATTGTTCAATACAGGAGCAGTAGTATCAACGATAGTGATAACCTGAACACATTCAGCGCGGTTACCACAAAGGTCTGTAGCAGACCAGGTGCGAGTCAACGTAGAGTAGCAAGGGCCGCCTTCAGCAACTTCGCCGAGGTATGCAATAACAACATCACCTGAGCAATTGTCAGTAGCTTCAAGACCTTCAGCCACAGGAGCTGCAGGATCAGAACATTCCATAGTGAATGATTCAGGACAGTTGCTGAATACAGGAGCGGTAGTGTCATTTACAATTACTTGTTGTGAAGCAACTGTAGCGCGACCACAACCGTCAACGGCGCGATATAGATTAGTGAAAGAGGTATTGTGAATGCAATTCTGGTTCAAGTTAGGATCGCACTGTACATCAACGTTTACGTCACCGTGACCGCTGATGTGTTCGTTACCGGCGAAACCTTCGTAAGTGAACCAGCCTGACAAACCGTTTTCGCAGTTTTTGTTGTTAGCACCAACACCAATTTGGAAACCGAAGTAGTAGTTATTTGGGAGGTGGTACAAGTAAAGTACATCACCGGCCAAATCACCGGCACCGGTCAAAGTGGAGAATCCTCCAACTAATTCGTAGTAATCCCAAGCCTGGTGGTTATTGGTAGCGCAAGCCAGCAATAAGTCGTTCTTATAGTTACGACCTTGAGCAGACCATGCAGCCCAATCTGCTTTGTTTTCAAACCAGAGGTCAACGATGAATTGTTCGTTGGCGTTCATGGTGTTGACAACAGTACCATGCAAATGCGCACTGCCATCGGCGAATTGGTCGAAGTGACCGCCGGCGGCATCGAATACGAAGTTTGCACCTGAAGCAGAAGAAAGCGTAGGCAACCAAACAGCCCAATCAGCACCCGGACCGAAAGCAGTTGTAGCGATACACTCGCTATCCACTTCGCCGGTATTGCTGTTCCAAGTTTCAATAGTCGTTTCACCGCTGCATGCATCAACAGCAGTAACGTCCTGGAAGTACACCTCATCGCGGCACTGAACATTCAGTTCAGCGTCAAGTCCGATAAATTCAGGACCTTGAGTGTCTTGAGAAGTAATAATTTGAGTGCACACTTCTACGAGATTACCAACTGAGATAATCCAAGTACGCGAAATAACCTTGCCGCATGGCGTGCAAGAAATCAAAGCGTCTTCGAAGTTTACGTTTAGTTGCTCCGTGCAGAATTCTCCGCTGATATCGGGAGTACCGGTAAAATCGAAGTTTCCTTCCTGGCCGCATTCTACTGTAACGTCTGCCGGACAGTTCACTACCAATGCGAGTTCGCATGGAACGTCATTGTTCTGACCATCATCACACACACCCAGGTAGTCACCATGGTTTAAGTGTGCTTGAACTGCATTTTGATTAACGTAGATGGTGATTGAACCGCCGTTGCCGAGCTGGTGACAAATGGCGACTTGGTCGTCGTCATCGTCATCGTCGTCATCGTCGTTGTGAGCTTCATCATCATCACCATCATCATCACCATCGTCATCACCGTCGTCATCACCGTCGTCATCATCAGAATCATCATTATCTCCTGAATCATCGCCGCTGCGCAGTTCAGAAGATACAGAAGCAGAAGCAGTACTGTCGGATTGGGCCTTCGCATAGGACCCTCCCCAAAGCAAAACCATTAAACAGAAAAATAATGCCTTAAGGGCATTCAGGAATTTGGCATTGAAAACATCAACGCCGGCCACAAGTGCTGTGCACGAATTCGTAAAGAAATTCATCTTGTTTAGTTTTTAGTTTGACAAATGTTTAAGAATTTGTCTCAATAGGGGAAAGACGTAATTCAGTTTTAGCCCGACAAAGATATAACTGGTTTAGACAAAAAAGCAAATAAAATCGATAAAATTTTTTAGTCCATTGAAAATCAATGCGGAAAAAGTGAATAAGGGTTGTTTTTGAGACCACATTTTTGGTTTTTTGAATGGGATCGTCGGTGAAAAAAGGATGGAATTGGATTAAAAAGGGGCGATGAGCATTCTGAATCACCTTTTTCTCAGTGATGGGAAGGTTATTTTTGACCAATGAAAAAGACGGTAAATGTGGCCATTGCGCCGCTGCGTGCAGAGCCTTCCGATAGAAGCGAAATGGTGAGCCAGGCCTTACTAGGGGCGGAAATCAGCGTATTGGAGCAGCGTGAAAAATGGTCACTTGTTCGTCATGAATCGGATAGCTATGAGGGTTGGATGGATAATAAGCACTGGATAGACGCAGCCTTAGAAAGTCGCATCATTCAACTTACAGCGGTCGTTACCAGGTGCACTACTACTGAAGGTGAAACCATTTGGCTTGCGGCAGGATCGCGTATACCTGCGGATTGGACGATTGTCGATGAACAGCCCAAATGGAAAGGTACTGCTGATGATATAGAACGCTGCGCGCGTGAGTTCCTGAATGCTCCCTATTTATGGGGAGGTCGCACGATCTTGGGGATTGATTGTTCGGGCTTCACGCAGCTCGTAATGGGACTGAACGGGGTTCAACTACCGCGCGATGCATATCAGCAAGCGGAGTTGGGAGATACGGTTTCTTTTCTCGAAGAAACACAAACAGGAGATCTGGCATTTTTTGATAATGCAGAAGGTCGCATTACGCATGTGGGAATAATCCTGCGTGAAGATTCAGGTGAAAGCCACATCATTCATGCATCCGGCAAAGTGCGTATTGATGTCATCGATCATCAGGGGATTTATAATCGTGAGACAGGGCAGTATACGCATCAGTTGCGAACGATTAAACGCAAATGGTGAAGTGGTGAAGTGGTGAAATAGTGAAATGGTGTTCACCCTTTCACTATTTCACTATTTCACCATTTCACCCTACTTGTATTTCTTCCCCTTCTTAAATCCGCCGTCTTTCGATCCGTAGGATTTTTTCTTACGATCGAAGCCACCTTCTTTTCCTTTGTGAAAACCACCACCGCCGCCTTGGCGTTTGTCGCTGCGGAAACGGGTGCGAGGAATGCCGGCATCGCGGTTACCACGAGATTCAACACGCACGGTGCGTCCGCGGTATTGAGCACCATGAATGGCTTCCATGATTTTATCGACCGCTTCATTCTTCACTTCAATGAGCGAGAAGGTATTCTTGATATCGGTCCAGGTAATATCAGCTACTTGAATCTCCGCATTCTCAGCGATAAATTCTTTGATGGTGTTGAAGTCAAAGCCATCAATGCCGCCAATATTCATGTAGAGTTTCACCACGCCGGGCGCCAATGCACGACGGTCATCACGCTGGGCATTGTGATTCAAGTCCGGAGCATTGCGGTAGTATTCGGCAAAGCGATTAAATTCAATCGAGACAAAGCGCTTGATGATGTCCTCTCGTGATAATTCTTGCAGCTCATCGAAGACCTGAGGCAAATAGCGCTCAACGGTCTTCTCATCTACTTCCACATTGTGAATGCGTTTTACCAAAGCCATTAGCTGTTGTTCGCACACATCAAAGCCGGTTGGGATTTGAGCTTGGGTGAACTTGCGCTTGATGATTTTTTCAATCTCACGAATCTTGTGCAACTCCTTGCTGTGAATGATGGCGATACTAACGCCGGTCTTACCTGCACGGGCGGTACGTCCACTGCGGTGCGTGTAACTTTCAATCTCATCCGGCAGGTTGTAGTTGATTACGTGTGTGACGTCATTCACATCAATACCACGTGCTGCCACATCGGTAGCCACAAGCATTTGCAAGGAGCGACTGCGGTAACGCTTCATCACGAAATCGCGTTGAGCTTGCGATAAATCGCCGTGCAGAGCGTCGGCATTATAGCCGTCTTTTATGAGGGCATCAGCCACTTGTTGCGTTTCTGCTTTTGTTCTACAAAACACGATGGCGAAAATATCGGGGTTGAAATCGGCGATGCGCTTGAGCGCGAGGTAACGATCTTTCGCGTGAACGACGTAGTATAAGTGTTCAATGTTTTCGTTGCCGGAATTGCGCTGACCTACGGTAACCTCGAAAGGCTCATTCATGTAATTCTTCGCAATGCGCTGCACCTCTGAAGGCATGGTTGCGGAGAAAAGCCAAGTGTTTTTCTCGTCAGGGGTTTGGGATAGTATCAAATCGAGATCATCCTTGAAACCCATAGTGAGCATTTCATCGGCTTCATCTAATACCACAAACTCGATACGCGTGAGGTCAACCACACCACGTTCAATCATGTCGACCAATCGACCGGGCGTTGCTGCAACGATTTGCGGTCCTTTGCGCATTTCGCGAATCTGTCCTTCGATACTTGCTCCACCATAGATAGCTACAACATGAGCGCCGCCCATGTGCTTGGAGAAGTTCTGTAAATCGCGGGTGATTTGCATGCAGAGCTCGCGTGTTGGTGCAAGAATCAATGCTTGGGTGTGACGTTGATTGAAGTCGATCAAGTCAATCAGGGGTAATCCGAATGCTGCTGTTTTGCCGGTCCCTGTTTGTGCCAGGGCTACAACATCTTGGTTGCCACCAAGCATAACGGGTATGGCTTGTTCCTGGATTGGGGTTGGTGTTTCAAAGCCTAATTCGGCAATGGCGCGTAGAACAGGCTTACTCAGCCCGAGCAATTCAAAATTCATCATAAGTGAAAACTATTGGTTGTTAATGCCGATTCCAATTGAATTAAACAACCATTTTCAGATAAAAAGCGCTACCGCCGCGCCACTGATGAAGATGTGAAGTAAAACCCGTTTGGGAAAAGGCGCGCAAATATAGGGAGAAGTGAAGGAGTGAAGGAGTGAAATGGTGAAATAGTTCTTGGACGCAGTACTTCACCACTTCACCCTTTCACTATTCACTATAAACTTTCTATCAGTTCCTTATACAGCACGTTCAGCTTAGACTCTGCTTGCCGCGCAGTGGCGATAATTTCTTCGACGCTGAGACGGCTGAGGTTGTTGGGGTCGCAGACATCTGTGATAACGGACACACAGCAGCAAGGCAATGACATGTGGTTGCATGCAATCACTTCGGGCACGGTGCTCATTCCGACGGCATCGGCACCGAACATTTTGAGCATGCGGTATTCAGCGCGTGTTTCGAGATTGGGACCCGGTACGGATACATAAACACCTTCATGAAGGCCAATGCCTTTTTCCTGAGCGATGGTGCGCAATTTATTGTTGAGCATTTTTGAATAGGGCTCAGACATATCCGGGAATCGAGGACCTAATTCATCGATGTTAGGGCCTCGTAGTGGATTGTCGGGTTGAAGATTGATGTGGTCGTCAATCATCATTAAGTCGCCCTTTTGATAGTTCAAATTGATTGCGCCTGCTGCGTTGGAAAGCAGCACGTATTTCACGCCCAGCATTTTCATTACACGAACAGGCATGACCACATCATCCATGCTGTGCCCTTCGTAATAGTGGAAACGACCCTGAAAGGCCATCACTTTTTTTCCACCCAGATTTCCGTAAATGAGTTTGCCGAAGTGAAACTCGACGGTTGCAATCGGGAAGTTCGGAATGACGTTGTAACTGAATTGCTTTTCGCATTCAATAGCATTGGCTAGTTCACCCAACCCTGTTCCGAGGATAATCCCTACTTCCGGGGCATTCATGCCCTTGCTGCGCAACCATTCAACGGTTTGCTCTAATTGATCTAATGCTGTCATGTAGTAAAAAAAAGGACCACAAATGTAACACCCCTTCGCCCTTCACCCTTCGCCCTTCGCCCTTACGATGCAGGTACCTCAGATTTCTCAGCAGGCACACCTGTCTTACTGATCGCTCCGTATCCGCCTTCAATTTCTGAGAAGTTGCGATACCCTCTTGCTTGGAGAATGGATGCAGCAATCATGCTTCTGTATCCACCTTGACAGTGGAGATAGAAGTGTTCTTTCGGATCAATGGAAGCCATCCACAAGTTGATGTCGGCGAGTGTATTGTTTTCAGCACCTGCTACATGACCATTTTGAAACTCGCTGCATTTGCGCACATCGAGGACTTTCGTTTTGCCTGGCACAAATTCACCTTCGAATTGAGTGGCGGTGATGCGCACGACGGTGTCGATTTGTTTACCGCTATTTTTCCAGGAAGTGAATCCACCGCCGAGATGACCGAGTACCTGATCGAATCCAACACGGCTCAAGCGAGTAATTGTTTCCTGTTCTTTTCCGGGGTCTGTTACCAGCAATAGTTTTTGATTAACATCCACAATCATGGCTCCTACCCATGGTGCGAAATCGCCGTTGAGACCAATGTTGATGGCATTCGGAATAAAACCATTGTGGAATTCTGCTGCGCTGCGTGTATCAAGGATGAGTGCTTCGGTGGCCTCTGCGACCGTTTCAAATTCATCCGGCGCAAGCGCTTTCATGCCGTTGCTCATGACCTCATTGAAAGGCGAGTATCCTTTTTTGTTCATCGCAACATTCAAGGGGAAATAGGCCGGTGGTGCCGAAAGGCCTTCTGTAACCGCGTGGATGAAGCTTTCGCGATTGGGTTGATTGAGGGCATAGTTGATCTTCTTTTGATTGCCTAAATCATCCACGGTTTCCTTCATCATGTTTTTGCCGCAAGCGCTGCCGGCACCGTGCGCAGGATAAACGATAACGTCATCTGCCAGAGGCAATATTTTATTCGTTAGGCTATCGTAGAGCAAGCCGGCCAGTTCTTCTTGCGTCATGTGTGCCGCTTTTTGCGCGAGATCAGGGCGACCAACATCACCCAAGAACAGTGTGTCGCCGGAGAAGATGCAATGGTCTTTACCGCTTTCATCTTTCAGCAGATAAACAGTGCTTTCCATCGTGTGACCGGGCGTGTGCAAGGCTTTGATGATAATATTTCCAAGTTTGAACTCTTGACCATCGGTTGCTATGAGGGCATCGAACTCGGGTTGTGCGGTTGGACCATAAACGATAGGCGCTCCGGTGGCCTTGCTCAGGTCGAGGTGTCCGGACACAAAATCGGCGTGAAAATGGGTTTCGAAAATGTACTTGATTGTTACTCCATCCTTCTCTGCGCGGTCGAGATAGGGTTGAATTTCACGCAGTGGATCTATGATGGCAGCTTCTCCGTTGCTGGTGATATAATAGGCGCCCTGTGCCAGGCAGCCCGTGTAGATTTGTTCGATTTTCATAGCGTATGAATGTTTGACAAATTTAGTGAGGTGTTTTGATGTCTTGAGTTTGATAATTATCAGAAGACTTTGCAAATGAATCTACCTGGAATGAATACTACAGTCATGAATGTTACACAGCAAAAAGGCCGCGATTTTCGCGGCCTTTTTGCTAGTTGTCTTCTACTTATTTCTTCGTCGGAGCCGGTGGGGCAGGGGCTGCAGGTTTTGCATTGCCGGCGCCTTCAACGGGTTCTACTTTGATTAATTCTACTTCGAAAATCAAGGCAGAATTACCAGGGATTTTGTTTTGGTTACGCGAGCCGTATGCCAATTCTGATGGGATGTAGAAGGTTGTTTTACCGCCTTCTTTCATCAACTGCAAGCCTTCGGTCCAACCGGGAATCACTTGATTCAAACCGAATGTGGCCGGAGTGCCGCGTTGAACAGAACTGTCGAAAACGGTTCCGTCGATTAACGTTCCGTGGTAGTGAACCGTTACCTTGTCATTGCCATCGGGTTGAATGCCGGTGCCTTCCATGGTATGTTTGTATTGCAGGCCGCTGGCAGTAGCTTGAACGCTCTTCTGTTTCTTGTTTGCAGCCAGAAAATCTTCGCCGGCTTTTTTATTCGCCAATGCCTTTTGATCGGCAATTTTCTTTGTTTCTTCTTTGTAAAGTTTATCGGCGGTTGTCGCATCGATGATTGCTTTTCCGGCGAGGTGCTCGGAAATGGCTTTTTTAACGAGTTCTTCGTTGTAGTTGGAGATGCCGCTTTTCTTGAGGGTTTCAGCCATCGTTACTCCCAATGCATAGGAGACGCTGTCTTGACGTGTCTTAAAGCCTTGCGCTGTCATCTGCAATGAGCAAACTGCGACAGCCGTAAATACGATAAATTTTTTCATGGATTCTTAATTGATTAATCGGGGTTAAAGCAACAAAATTAACCTGTTCGGTGATGTTAAAAAATACTACCGAACAAAAACAAGGCGTTGATCATCTGAGCGCGCATCAAGCAGGCTGTAGCTGTCGTAATTAAAGGCCCTGCAGTCGTCCGCTTTAGTGATTGCATTGTCAATAATGAAACGCGCCATTTTACCACGGGCTGATTTAGCGTAGGTATTCACCATCACATAGTCGTTGCCTTTCTTCTGTCGGAATTCGCATGTGACGACTTTTCGATTGAGCGTTTTGAGATCAATACTCTTGAAATACTCCGCAGAAGCCAAGTCAATGAGCACACCCTTTTTATCGAGCGAATCATTGAGATGAGCGGTGATTTTTTCAGTCCAGAAAGCGTAGAGATTTTTGGTTGTCTTTCCTATGGCAAGCGGTGTTCCCATCATCAAGCGATAGGGCATGACAAGGTCGAGTGGTCGCAGGATACCATAAAGTCCGCTGAGGATTCTGAAATGCTCTTGAGCGAATTCCAATTGACCCAGGTGTAATTCTTCGGCTTGTAACCCGCGATAGACTTCACCTTTAAACATGAGCATTGCAGGATGTGCATTCTCGTGTGTAAATGGCTGTGTCCATTGTTTGAACTTGATTTCTGTTTCTTTACCCAGGGCAGTGCTCATGTCCATGAGTGTGGACAATTCCCCAGCGCTCATCTTCTTTAGTAGAGCAGCCAGTTTCTTTGCCTCATTGGGAAATGCCGGTTGTGTGCAGGGAAGGTTGGGATAATGCGTTTGGTCGTCGAGTAATTTCGCCGGCGAAATGACGGCCATTAGTTTGCTCATAGTCTAGGGTCGATATTTTTGATCGAGGTAATCACCGAGCGCTTTTTGAAATGCATGAGCCATTAAGTCAGCTTGAAGCTCATAGCCTTTTTTGCTGAGGTGAATTCGATCTGATGCAGCCAGTTCTGCGCGCTGCCATTGATTGATGGAACCTAATCCACCCATAATCTCGAACAAATCAAACACAGCGCCGTCGTATTTGCTTGCCAGTTTGTACATGACTTGCTGCACGGCGATAGCATTTTTATTGGGGTAGCGCTTTTGATAATAGGTGTCGTTGTTGGTCACAAAAAGAATGCACGCCTCGGGGTTGGCGAATCGGAAATGCTGGATGAGCGAGTCGTAACGTGCTTCATACAATTCGGCGTTAAAGTCGCCTGCAGGCACATTGGCGTCGTTGATGCCTATACCGAAAATGGCCAGGTCTGGATGCAGCGTCTGCAATTGCTCGGCAAAACGACCGCATTTGAGGTAGCTGCGCGTACTAGCGCCATTGACGCCAATGGCGTTATAGGTGATGCCCTGTCCGGAGTGACTCAAATAAACGCCTTGCAGCGTGAAAGAACCGGGCAGCGAATCGGTAACGTGGTAGCCAAAATTCAACGTCGTTACAGAAGGCGTAAACGAGTATTCGGTATATCCCGAAAGTGTGTCAGCGAATACATGCAAGAGTCGAACGGTGGTGTCGAGATCAAGCATGACATTCTTACTGTTGAAATGATAGATGCGCACGCGGTCGAATTGGTGGAGGTCACCGGTAGTCGTTTTTGATTGAATGCTCACCGATGCTTGGTTGTCATTGCAGGTGGCATTAATCCCCGACATCCCCCATTCACAATCGGATCCGTTTACGCTGTTTCTGCAGCCTGTCCATGAGCCTGTCCACGAACACTGGATCGTTTTCGGACTATTGGTTTTGGCTATTTCATAGGGGAAAACAAACCCTCTTTCGCCACCGGCATCGAACACGATGGAAGCGAAGTTTTCGCGCAAACGATCAGTCAGATAGCCGCCTTGGACGTGTGAACCGCCGATGTGCACAACGGAGATTTTTCCTTCACCTTCGAAAGCGAGTTGCTCAAAGCGATCGAACAATTGGTGCCAGCGACGTTCCGGGTGTTCGATGTGCAAATCGTTTTTATCGTATTGGATGAAGTCATACGCGTTGCTGACTTCAATGGCAGCCAAGCGTTCCGATGGTGTTTTAGCCTCCGGATGGCGCAGCATGGCGGCACTGCTGATGAGTAGCGCAGCAATTGAAATCAGGATGTAGATTTTATAGCGCATTGTGTTTTCCATTCCAACCTATACGGAGTATGGCCGAAAAAGTTGTATGCTCTAGAAGTTAGGTTTCAAGAGGTATTCTGAGTAGAAGCGATCGATTTCATCCACGGCTTCCTGGGCGGTATCGACTACGCTGAATAGATACAGGTCATCGGGAGAAATATTCTTTGCGCTATCGAGCAGTGTTTTTTTAATCCACTCCACCAATCCTCCCCAGAAGTCTTTGCCCACGAGGATAATCGGGAATCGCCCGATTTTATCGGTTTGAATCAGCGTTATCGCTTCGAAGAATTCGTCGAGGGTTCCGAATCCACCCGGCATTACGATGAAGCCCTGACTGTATTTCACGAACATCACTTTACGCACAAAGAAGTAGTCGAAGTTGATGCTTTTATCGTGGTCAACATATTGATTGCCGTGTTGTTCGAAAGGGAGTACGATGTTGAGACCTACGGAGGTGCCGTCGCCTTCTTTTGCTCCTTTATTGGCGGCTTCCATGATGCCCGGGCCACCCCCTGTGATAACGCCATAGCCTTTCTGTGTGAGTTTGTATGCTATGTCGCGGGCTGTTTGGTAGTAGGGATTATCGGGTTTTGTTCTTGCCGATCCAAAGATGGATACGCACGGTCCGATTTGTCCCATGCGTTCATAACCTTCCACGAATTCACCCATGATTTTGAATATGGACCATGAGTCGTTAGAGCGTATTTCATTCCAGCTGCGAGGCTTGAATTTGCCGGCGATTCTGCTGTCTTTTTCCATAGTTGTGTGTATTAAAACGGACTGTCAATAATGCGACAGCCAACGTGCAAAATACGACGACAGCATCAATCAGGCTACTTTTCGATTGCGATCAATCAACAGATTTATCAAACGTCAGGAAGAACGTTCCGAAGGGAACAAGGGAGAGTAAAAAGGCAAAAGCTGCTTGTTTGAAAGTGATGGCCTTATTCGCAAAGCCGTATGCAAGAACGACCATGAAAAGCACGAAGAGTAAGCCGTGTGCGCTTCCTACGCTGCGCACATACTCCGGTTTATCGAAAATGTATTTCATCGGCATGGCGAATCCGAGCAAAATCAAATAGGAGATTCCTTCCCAAAAGCCGATGCGGTGCGCCCATTTGCGAATGGAGGTGTGTTCTGATTGGCTCATGATTTCTTGGTGTATGTTTTTTTGAAGGTTTTACCTTTTTTACCGGGCTTGGGTTTATTCGATTTACCGGAAGGCTTGGTGCTTTTCTTTTTCTCCGCAGGCTTGAATTTTTTCTCGTGAAATGCTCCTTTGAAGTCCGGGTTTTCGAGGCGCTTCTGACGATCGATTTCGCGCATCTGCTCCTGGAATTCGGGCTTGGGAGTTTCATACACCTCAACCCCTTGCGGGAGTTCGCGGCGGGTGATGGTCTGACGAATCAGTTGTTGAATCTTGCGAATGTGATACGCCTCCGATTGATCCATGAAGCTGATGGCCACCCCTGTTTTGAACGCGCGTCCTGTGCGACCAATGCGGTGCACGTAATCTTCGTAATGGGTCGGAATATTGAAGTTGATCACGTGGCTCACTTCAAAGACATCGATTCCCCGCGCGCTCACATCGGTGCTGATGAGCAGTCGAACATCACCGCTTTTGAAATCATCGATGGCGTTCATGCGCGCATTTTGCGCTTTGTTGGAATGCAGTAACCGCATTTCGCCGATGGGCTTGCGTTCGAAGTATTTGAAAATATTGGAAGCTTCTTCTTTGGTTCGAACAAACACCATGACGCGATTCATGGATTCATCACGCAAGAGCGCTTCCAGCAAGGAAAGTTTGGTGCGGAAGTTTGGCGCTTCGAAAAGCAGTTGTTCGACCGTTGAGGCCGGAGTGGCTTGCGGTGTGACTTCAAGTCGGGTTGGGAAGAGCAGAAAGTTGTCGGCGAGGCGTTCGACCTTCTCGGGAAACGTGGCTGAGAAAAGAAGCTGCTGTTTTTTCTGCGGCATTTTTTCCTGAACATCGCGCAGTTGGGGCCAGAAGCCCATGTCCATCATGCGGTCGCATTCATCGAGTACGATGTGCTTGATTTTCTTCACATCGATTTCGCCTTTGGCGTAGAGTTCCAAAAATCTTCCCGGGGTTGCAACAATAACATCAACGCCGGCTTGCAGTCGTTCGATTTGGGCTTTCGGACCAATTCCTCCGAAGAGTGCGACACGGCGCAGATCGGTGTATTTGCTTAGTTCTTCCAGCGAGCGGTCGACTTGCACCACGAGTTCCTTGGTAGGAACTAAAATGAGGCATCTCGGCGCATTGCCCTGAGCGAATTTGAGGGTTTGCAGGAGTGGAAGCAGATAGGCGGCTGTTTTTCCGGTACCGGTTTGCGCGATGCCAATCACATCCTGACCGGCCATGATGCGCGGAATGGCTTTGATCTGAATCTCTGTAGGATTTGTGTATCCGGCATCCTCAATCGCATTGAGAAATTGTCGGGTGAGCTTGAGGTCTTCGAAGGTGTCCATGGTGCTTATACTTCGTCCTCCGTAATCCATTTGTAAATGTCAGGCGCAACATAATGTTGCATGCGGTCGATCAAACGTTCGGCATCATCATCTACCAAAATCAGGTTGCGCACCGTTTCAGAGAGAAATCCTTCTGCACACATGTGATGCACAAACTGAACGAGGTGGTTGAAATAGCCGTTCACGTTCAGTAATCCAATAGGATATTCATGCATGCCCAGTTGCGCCCAGGTGAGAATTTCGAACAGCTCGTCCAATGTGCCGTAACCGCCGGGAAGCGCGAGAATACCGTTGCTCAATTGATGCATCAGCATTTTGCGTTCGTGCATGGTGCTCACCACGTGAAGTTGTGTCACACCGTAATGCGTTACTTCTTTCGTGCGCAGAAACTTGGGAATAACACCAATGACTTCGCCGCCGTGTTCAAGAGCACCATCGGCCACAGCTCCCATGATGCCGATTTTACCGCCACCAAAGACGACGCGTATCTTTTTTTCAGCGAGTAGTTTACCCGTATTGTAACCGGTGTTTCGATAAAGTGGGTTATTGCCTTCGCTTGCTCCGCAAAAGACCGTGATGCTGTTCATGTGCGCAAGATACACACATCCGCAAAGGGTTATTGCACGATGATGCGCAGGACTTCACCGGTCGTCGTTTGCAGGAGATACAAGCCGGGGCTATAGCTTTCGACATCGAGCTGACGCGCACCATTGATTGTATCAATGTTTGCTCCAGCGCAGGATGTTATCTTTCCGGAAATGGGTTGATTGAAAAATAGGGTGCCATTTGTTGGGTTGGGATAGGCGCAGAAGGCGCTTTTTGACGTTGATTGAACGTCGACTGTGCCTTGATTGTTAGAGGCATCCGGTGTGGAGGTCACGAACAACACCCAGTCTGCGGCGCCATCGGTGATTCTTCCAAGCGAAGTGTCGGGAGCGATATAATTCCATTGAATTTCGTCGGCCAGTGTGTAGCCATCAGGGCTGGCGAGACATAGGTATTCGCCGTTGTTTGAAAGTCGGAAATCGGCATGACGCACACCTTGCTGCGGATCGCCATCGGCCCAGAATAACAGCCATCCGAGTGCGGGCACAGTGACGCTGTCGGGA
>JBKCDO010000305.1:0-21437 GCA_046304755.1 Flavobacteriales bacterium | reverse complement strand
CCTCCGCATGCCCGTTGCGAGCGGGATTATCGGTGATAATGAGTCCGGCTCCTCCGAAGTGGGGATAGTTCAGCGGGAAGTTTCCTGCTGATAGTTGCTCTTTTAATTCTTCTAGCGTGTTTTTCATTTCTCTTTTTTGTGTAGTGGGTTTTTGGATGATTCCGAGGCAAAGGTGTTGTGAATTTGCATACGGGCCATGCAGGTTAGTGTTTTTGACCCGAATTGTCAGCGAAAAATTTTAATGGGTTGAAAGGCAGATTCGAAATGGAACGACTGAAGAAAATGCGCGTTAACTTTTTTGGTGTTAACATTTTAAATGTTAACGGGTAAAAAGTTAACAGCGTGAATACGGTTTGTCAAAGTAGATCCCACTTACCATCTTGTTTTCCTACCTTTATGCTTTCAACAAACCGAACGAACCGTTACTATGCTCCCTGCTCAGACGCCTGAAAATATTGAACTCAACCGTGAACTTGAATTGCTGCATGCCTCATTTGTGGAATGCTTCATGGAGCACAAGCACCTTGTTGAGGATGTTGCGCCTATTCTCACGGCGTTGTATTTGGAAAAGTTGGGGCGATTTCAATTGACCCAGTTGGAGCGTCAAACGGAGCTTTCGCGTATAAAGATGAAAATAGCGATGATTCATGCGGCGCTCAATCGCAATGAGCAACCAAACATGGCCGCAATTGATAAGGAAATCAATGAGCGATTGGAAAAGTTCTATCAAGAGATTGCAGACCGCAGTTCAGATTTGGAACGTGCTAACGGTGTGCTCAATAGTCTGCTTCCGGAAGAAGAAGTGAAAAAGTTGCGCGAAGTATTTGTGGTGCTGTGCAAGCGTCTGCATCCGGATCTCAATCCCGGTCAATCGCCTGAGGATGCTGACCTTTTCATCAAGGTAAAGGCAGCTTACGATTTGCAACAGTTAGCTGAATTGCAGCGCATTTTACTGTATCTCGATACCGAGAAGAGTTCGGATTTTATCAGTAATTCAGGCGATGCCAAGCGTGAGCGTATCGATTATCTGAAAAAGTCGATTGCTTCTATGCAAGAGAAAATCCAACAGTTGCGCGCAACCTTTCCTTTTGATATGGAAGGTGTGTTAAAGGATGAACAGGCCCTGGCCGAACGTCGTCAAGCCATTGAGTCCGCGATTGCGGGCATAGAAGAGGAGATTGCGAAGCAGTCGGAAATCCTACAATTGATCAGCAATGAATGAGTCGATAATCCCTATCACGCCCGGGTTGCTTGCGTTGTTGAGCAAGGGCCAATCAGGAGTGACGCCGTTTACCCAGGAAATTTTTATTCTGGAAATTCAAGTGGCGGGTACCAGTTACGCAGAGCGAATAGGAGAGGTGTTGGACCGCATTCTCCCGGAAACCGTGCTCACGATGAAGCGTGAACCGGCCAATGCTTATGACAAACATGCCATCGCATTATATGTCGATGAGGTGCGCGTTGGTTACGTTCCGGCCAATCTGAATCTGGTGTGTTCGCGACTGATGGACGCCGGCAAGTTGTTTTTCGCCCGCGTAGTGAGTTGCACACCCGATGGGGATTGGACGCAGATCAAGGCGAATGTGTACATGGTGGAATGATACCTCGGCTTCGCTCGGTAACCGCAGCTCGGCTTCGATCAATAGTTGCCGGATTTTATCGGTCTCATGTGATACTTGTTACACAAGCGATTTATTGGAAGATTTACTTTCGACGCAAATTTCACTGTTATGCGTAACATGCTCGTTCTGTTAGGAACATTGATTGTTTCACTGTCTAATGGTCAGTCATCACCGTTTGATTATCGCGTTGAATTAAATGCTATGGAAATCCCGGGGCTAACGGGACTACATTCATATGCTTCTGCAGAATACGAAGGCAAATGGTTGTTTGTAGGCGGCCGTCGAGATGGCCTGCACGCCAGGCAGCCTTTCAATGCTTTTCCGGAGAGTCAAAACAATGATATGTTACGTGTGGTTGATCCTGCTTCGGGACAATTTTGGGAGGCCGTTCTCATGCAGTTGCCCATTGCCGTTCAAGAACAGTTGCAAGCGACCAATCATTGTTTTACGCAACAAGGCGATTCATTATTCATCGTTGGCGGATATGCTTATTCTGCGAGTGCAGCGGACCATATCACGTTTCCACGCTTGACGGTGCTTCATGTGCCCCAAGTAATTGCAGCGGTCATTGCTGGGAGTGTTGATGCATCGTCTTTTCAGACGTTGGCTGATGAGCGATTGGCGGTAACGGGTGGAAGACTTGTCCACGATGGAACGCGTTTTATGTTGGTTGGTGGGCATCGCTTTGATGGTAATTATAATCCCATGGGAATGCCCACATACACACAGTCGTATACCAATAGTATTCGTCGATTTGAGATTCAGCAGAGTGCGGGCGGATTGAGTTTGTCTGATTATTCTGAGACTGTCGATGAAGTGCACTTGCATCGTCGCGATTACAATCTTGTGCCATGGCTTTATGCAGATGGTCACGAATCGCACATCATTTCAAGTGGTGTATTTCAGCCAACTGTTGATTTGCCATTTCTTTATCCTGTTGAGATTGATCAAAATGGTTATACACCCCATCCCTCATTTAATCAATACTTGAGTAATTATCATTGCCCAACTGTTTCTGTGTTTTATGGCGACCAAACGCATGCTTTATTCTTCGGTGGGATGAGTCGTTATTACTATTCGAATGGCGCGCTGGTGGAAGATAATCTGGTTCCGTTTACCCGCACGATTTCAAGAATAACGCGCACAGCAGATGGCGTGTTTGAAGAGGGCGTTTTCGCTACAGAAATGCCCGGACTTAAAGGATCGGGTGCCGAGTTCTTGGTGAATCCTTCGTTACCCTCGAGTGAATCCGGAGTAGTGCTAATCAACGAAATCCTGGCCGATACAATAGAGCTTGGGTTCATTTATGGAGGAATCTCCTCTTCACAGTTAAATCCGTTTTCTTCCAACCAAACAGGCAATACATCAGCCGATGCAACGTGGTATAAAGTCAAGTTAATTCGAGATGCGCTGAGCACTCAAGATATTCATGCGGGGCAGCATGGAAAGGCATTTCAGATTTTTCCGAATCCTGTTGAACATGAAATGAAACTCCGTTCAGATGCACAGTTTGAGCGAGCTACTTATCACATTTTGGATGCTCAGGGTAGACTGATTCAGCATGGCGAACTAACAGCGACTACGAAAAGCCAGGGAGGTTTTTCAATTGCTGTAGATCCCGCCTGGTCGGGACAGACATTCAATGTTGTGGTAGTGTTTGATGATAAGTATACCGCCGTTCAAACTGTAAACGGTCGATGAATATTGATTTTTGGAATAGTCGTTATGGCGAAGAAGGTTTTGCATACGGAGCAGAACCAAACCGTTATTTTGCTGAAAAGCTGAACAGCATAGAGGTAGGTTCGCTTCTGTTGCCGGCGGAAGGGGAGGGCAGGCAAGCGGTATATGCGGCCAAGCTTGGTTGGAAAGTAACAGCATTTGACCCCAGTGATGCCGGACGCGTCAAGGCAATGACCTTGGCGCAAGAAAGTGGTTCTATCATTAACTATGATGTATGTGACGCCAACGATTTTATTCGACGGAACAAAGAGCGTTTTGATGTTGTTGCATTCATCTATAGCCATTTCCCGGACGCTGATCGAGTTGAGCAACACCAACGCTTGGCTCAAATGGTAAATCCCGGAGGTTTCGCAATTGTTGAGGTTTTTGCAAAAGGACATACTGCGTATAATTCGAAAGATCCTAGAGTCGGTGGCCCCAGAGAGGAGTCCATGCTATTCTCTGAAATTGAGCTGATTCAGCTACTCGATGGATTTGATATGCTGGAGTCTTCCATAGAGGAAGTACAGTTGAATGAAGGCAAATATCATGTGGGCCGCGGACTGGTATTGAGAGCACTTGCACGAAAAAGAGGAGTGACACACCCATAAGGTTTTTTCGCCTTTCAATCCAATAGGCATGTGGTCATGTTTTCGTATTTTCGCAAACCAAATGCGTCAACTCACCCTGATCGACAGCAAACTTCTGCACCTGATCATTACCAGGCTTGCCTGTCAGTTGATCGAGAATCACGACGATTTTTCCAATAGTGTTATTATAGGCATGCAGCCTCGAGGGGTATTGCTTGCCGAGCGTATTTTGGAGCAGCTCAAGCACATTCAGCCTAAAGTGAATGTGCCTTACGGTGTGGTCGATCCAACCTTTTACCGCGATGATTTTAGAATTCATCATAAGCCGCTGATTGCGCGTAAAACGGAAATCCCCTTTTCACTCGAAGGAAAGCAGGTCATCTTCATCGACGACGTGCTCTATACCGGTCGCACGATTCGTGCAGGTCTGGAGGGAATTATGGAATATGGCCGTCCGGCTACAGTGGAATTGCTGGTGCTCGTTGATCGCCGCTTCACTCGTGAACTGCCGATTGAGCCGAAGTATGTGGGCAAGCGTGTCGATAGCTATGACAATCAACAAGTGAAAGTGATGTGGAAGGGTGATGCAGGAGAAGATAAAGTGATTTTGACAACCGAGAAACCATGATAAAAGCGGACGAGAAAATGCGATTGAGCGTGAAGCACTTGTTAGGGATTAAGGACCTTACCAAAGCTGATATTGAGCTCATTTTTTCTCAGGCCGATGAATTTAAGGAAGTCTTATCGCGGCCAATAAAGAAAGTTCCCTCATTGCGCGACATCACGGTTGCGAATATTTTCTTCGAAAATTCTACGCGCACACGCTTGAGCTTTGAATTGGCTCAAAAGCGACTCAGCGCCGATGTTGTCAATTTCGCGGCCTCGAGTTCTTCGGTAAAAAAAGGCGAAACGCTCGTGGATACCGTGAACAACATTCTGGCGATGAAAGTGGATATGGTGGTTATGCGCCATGCCTCACCGGGTGCAGCCATGTTCCTGAGTAAGCATGTTGATGCCGCTATTGTGAATGCCGGCGATGGAACCCATGAACATCCGACGCAGGCGCTACTTGACGCGTATTCCATTCGCGAGAAATTGGGAAGCGTAGCCGGTAAAAAAGTCGTTATCGTCGGTGACATCACGCATTCCCGAGTAGCGCTTTCCAATATTTATTGCCTGCAAAAATTGGGTGCTGAGGTGATGGTGTGTGGTCCAACGACACTTATCCCCAAACACATTGAAAGCCTTGGTGTAAAAGTGGAACACGATTTACGCACTGCGCTGGAGTGGTGCGATGTGGCCAATATGCTTCGCATCCAATTGGAACGACAGGATGCCGGTGTTCGCTATTTCCCATCCTTGCGCGAATACAGCATGCAGTATGGTCTCGACAAAAAAATGCTGGACAGTTTGTCCAAGAGAATTATTGTAATGCACCCGGGCCCAATCAATCGCGGCGTTGAGATCACCAGTGATGTGGCGGATAGCGATCAAAGCATCATTTTAGATCAGGTGGAAAATGGTGTGGCTGTGCGCATGGCTGTGATTTATCTGCTGGCGCAGAATCTTGAAAGGCAGTGAAATGGTGAAAGGGTGAAATAGTGAGAGGGTGAAAAGGTAACTGCTATTTCACCCTTTCACCCTCTCACCCTCTCACTATTTCACTATTTCACTATTTATTTATTCCACAACTACTTTCTGCACAAACACCTTCTCCTCACAAGCAACACGAATCGTGTAGATACCTGCTTCGAATGCAGTGATGTCTAAAGTTTGCATTGCTGAAGTTACCATTGTGTTCGCAACCACACGTCCTTGAGCATCGAAAATCTGAACGTTCGCTGATTGTGTTGAAGCTGGCAAAGCGATATTCAATTGGTTATTGGCAGGGTTTGGCCACATTGCAATGCGCGCAGCCTGTACTTCCTCTGTGTAAACGCCTGTACTTTCGATCAATTGAACGTCATCGATGTAGTAAAGACCAGCCGTTTGCTGATCATTGGTTCCATAGAAGTCCACGGCAGCAATCACGTTTTGACCTGCTGTACCGTCAGCATTGTTCAACGACCATTGCCATGTAGCAATTTCAACACCGGCGATGTACACGTGACCCAGATCTAAGTCCAGATCAGCCGTTACTTGCACGTCAAACCATTCACCAATAGCAACGGATGATGTACCTGCAAGTGCTCCACCGGCCTGCACATTCACAGCACCGTCAGCACCGAAGAATACGTCAACTGCCCACTCATAATTTGCAGCAGTGGATGTCCATTCATGCAAGAGGTTGAAATAACCACCTGCGTCGGTGATCAACATCTTGAATTTAACGTCGTATTTGCCGGTGCTGAAAGGTCCGATAGGAAGAACCAGGTCATTGGTGAGTCCATCGATTTTACCGCTGTTTGGGCCGCTAAAAGCGAAATCGGTAGAAACCGAACCATCAGCACCTGCTGATCCATCCCAAGTATCCCACACGAGGCTTTGCTCGGCAACGCCTAGGTCGGCAGTGTAATCGTCGAAGTTGTCTTCAAATAGAATCGTTTGTGATGAAGCACACAAGCTCATACCGAGCATAGAAAGAAAGAGTAAAGGTTTTTTCATTTGATTTGGATTTTGATAATTGGACGGCAATATAGCCAAAACAGTGATTTTAACGAATTTGGACATTTGGGAAAAACAATGACCATGTGCAGTTGTTTTCAAGTGGGTTGTCATACACAACTCTTAGAAATTCAAATTAATTCGCATCGTTATCTGTAATGTCTATGAAAAAAAGAATCCTGTTAATCGCATTGCTGGTAATCATCATTCCTACCATCACTCAACTCTTCACGATTATGGCTTCCAACAAAACAGAACATCAACCTTATGAGGTTGTTCGAAAGGAGAAGGACTTTGAAATTCGTTTTTATCCTCAAGCCACCATGGCAACGGTGATGACCATGGCATCGACTTACAAGGAAGTCGCCTATCCGGGTTTTCGTAAACTGGCAGGTTACATTTTTGGAGGCAACCAGCAAGGAATGTCGATAGCCATGACTGCACCGGTGCACATGGACATCAGTGAAACAGGTTCCACCATGAGTTTTGTAATGCCCAAGGGCATGACTCCGGAAAATCTGCCTCGTCCCAACGATGCCTCCGTTCACATCGGAACTACGAAACCGGAATACGTCGCAGCGATTCGTTTCGGGGGGTATGCGTCCGACAGAGACATACAGAAATACGCAGCCAAGCTTGAACAAGCACTCACCGAAAGAGGCATCAAACACAACGGTCATTTTCGCTTCCTGGGATACAATGCGCCGTATCAGTTTTTGTGCAGGAGAAATGAGGTGATTGTGAATGTTGAGTACTGAGGACTGGGGACTGAGGACTGGGGACTGGGTACTGAGGACTGAGGACTGGGTACTGAGTACTGAGTACTGAGTACTGAGTACTGAGTACTGAGTACTGAGTACTGGTTCCAGTCCCCAGTCCCCAGTCCCCAGTCCCTAGTCCCCATTCCTTATCTTCGCGGCATGAAACTTCATTCCATCGAAACCGGTCATTTCAAGCTCGACGGCGGGGCCATGTTTGGTGTTGTACCCAAAACGATTTGGCAAAAAACGAATCCGGCCGATAGCAATAACCTCATTGATATGGCCATGCGTTGTCTGCTCATTGAGGATGGTAATCGGTTAGTCCTGGTTGATACCGGAATTGGGAATAAACAGAGCGAGAAGTTCTTTTCTCATTATTACTTACATGGTGAAGTCAGTCTTGATTCTTCTCTCGCTAAGCTAGGATTCCACCGAAATGATATAACGGATGTGCTGCTTACGCATTTGCACTTCGATCATTGTGGTGGAGCCATTGAGATGGATAAAACGTCAGGTCAATTTCGTCCGGCCTTTCCCAATGCGCATTTCTGGACCAATGACCGCCACTGGCAGTGGGCAACGAAACCAAATCCCCGCGAAAAGGCAAGTTTTCTTTCCGAGAATATTTTGCCCATCATGGAAAGCGGACAATTGAAGTATGTTGAGCGCACAGGTGATGCAGCTGCCACCGATTTGGGATTCGAGGTCCTCTTTGTCGATGGACACACCGATAGCATGATGTTGCCTTTGATTACCCACAACGGACGTAAATTCTGCTATATGGCCGACTTACTTCCCTCGGTAGGACATATTCCTTTGGCCTATGTGATGGGTTACGATACGCGTCCGCTCATTACTCTTGATGAAAAAGCACGCATCCTGCGACGCGCCGTTGATGAGCAGTGGATTCTTGTTTACGAGCATGACCCCATCAATGAATGCTCAACCTTAATCGATACCGAAAAGGGCATTCGTGTGGGAGAGGTTATGCCCCTTTCAGCCGCCCTTTAAACGGGTGTTTTAGCTTCCAAGTTTTCTCTGAAAATTTGTGTGGATTGAAAGGGTGTTAGCACGCCAATGCATTACTTTGGCGTATGCTTAAGTCCTACTTATTTACCACGGTTTTTAGCCTTTGTTCTGTGTGGCTTTCCGCCCAGAACTATTCCTTTTCTCCCGGAAATGAGGTGTATGGCGTGCTTGAAATGGATATGTACACCGAGCATTACATGTACATTGGTCACGACAGCCCCGATTCGGCACGCATCACCTGGCGGGTAATCGAAAACACGTGTCCCGAAGGTTGGGACATTCAAGCCTGCGACTACCAACATTGCTATACCGGTTTACCTAATGACGGTGATATGAATCCTGTTCCACCGGGAGGGCAAGGCTACCTGCGTATGATTGTGAATCCGTTTATGATTGCCGGAAGCGGAATGCTACACCTGTTGATTTTTCCGACAGGACAGCCATTGAATTATGTGGATGCTTTCTACTACTTCAACACCACTGCGCTCAGCAGCGAGGAAGCAGAAGAGGCACAGTCGTCGCTTGTGATCACCACCAATGAAATTCTTTACACAAGCCCAATATCCGGCGCACTTCAGGTGTATTCACTCGACGGAAGATTCATCCGGCAAGCGATGAAACAGCAGCCTACTGTTCGCGTAGAAATGGATGGCCTGGCCACCGGAATGTATGTGCTGAAATTGCCCACAGGAGAATCACACGTGTTTAACCATTTGCATTGAAACCAATCATCTTTATGAAACCAGTTTACTTTCTTATTGGCGCACTCCTTTGGAGCGCTTCTGTAATTGCTCAAACGTCCATTGAAGTAACGGGACAGACGGGCCAAACCATTTCACTGACTTGTGAAGTCGAAGACTATTCGGTTTCGCATCAAGGCATTTACACCGACATTGACTTTAAAGATGCGACTCCTGTCTTGAAGGCGGGTGCACCGCGGGTGAAGCAGCTCACCGAAGCAATCATCGTAGATGATACGCGTGAGATGATGGTGACGGTCAATCACGCCGTGTACGAAGAGTTCAGCGATATCTACATGCTTCCATCGAAGGGCAATTTGCTGCGCACGATTGACCCATCCACGGTGCCGTTTCAGGAAGGCGCTGTTTACCAGGAAGACGCGTTTTACCCGGGCAAACTCGCGTCTTTGGGTGAGGCGTATGTTCAGCACCAGTTCCGTGGACAGAGCATTCATTTCTATCCCGTTCAATACAATCCTGTAACGCATACACTGCGCGTTTACAGCTCGATTGAAGTGTCGGTTAGCCCGACAGCAGCTTTGGGAGAAAATCCATTGCCTGTTTCAGGGTTGAATCGCACCAATCTGCCCATGCAGGAGGTGTATCGCTCTCATTTCTTGAATTACGCACAGAACGCTGAACGCTATGAACAAGTAGGGGAGATTGGCAACATGCTGATCATCACCGCTGCTCAGTATATGACTGCGCTTGAGCCATGGGTACAATGGAAAAAGGAAATGGGAATTCCAGTTGAAGTAGTGGATGTAGCCGGCATCAATTCGGTGACAGCTATTGGTGATTATGTCCAGAATTATTACGAGACGAATGGATTGACCTACCTGGTATTGGTAGGAGATGAAGATCAAGTGCCTGTGCAATTGGTAAATTATCCAAGCGGACAAGGCTATTGCGATGCGTGCTATGGCTATGTTGCCGGCAACGACAGCTACGCTGATTTATTCGTGGGTCACTTGCTGGTGCATACGGCCAACGAATTGCCTCCACTGATTAATAAGATGCTGGAATATGAGCGTGAGCCGAATACCGCGCTGGATTGGTTTTCAAAAGCCATGGGTATCGGTTCGAATGAGGGAGATGGTATTGGCGATGATGGAGAACCCGACTGGGATCATCAAAACGGAATCAAGGAGGATCTTCTTGATTTCACCTACACGGAAGTTTGGGAGAAATATGACGGTGGCCATACGGCGGATTCTCCTACCGGAGGACTTACTGCAGATGGAAGCGGAAGCCCATCGGCAACATCATTAACAGACGTCATTGAAACAGGTTGCTCGTTGATTAATTATACCGGTCACGGCGCTCATACGTTGATTGTAACGGGAAGCTATACCAATACTCAAATCAATCAGCTGCAAAACAACGGGCGTTATCCGTATTTCATCGTGGTGGGATGTTGCACCGGTGACTACGACGATGATGATGATACCGGTGATACGTTTGGTGAAGCTTGGATCAAGAGTCCTTCTGTTTCCAACTTGACGGGTGGCATCGGAGGTGCATTCAGTTCGGTGTATCAAAGTTGGGCTCCACCGATGGAAGCGCAGGATGAGATGAACAAGATTATCGCTGAAAGTGCGAACATTGACACGCGTCACACGCTGGGAAGTATTCACTATCACGGATGTGCCAGTATGAGTGATGATTATGGCGCCGATGGTGATGAGATGACAGACACCTGGATTCTTATGGCAGATCCTTCGATGCAGCTGCGCACTGCTATGCCGGTGGTGCTCACGGCTTCGCATCCTGCCGGTTCAATTATCGGTGTGACAACTGTTTCCGTGAGTTGCAATGTGGATGATGCGCTCATTTGTGCATCCTTCAATGGCGAAATTCTCGATGCCCAAGTAGCAACCAATGGACAAGTCACGCTCAACTTTGATGCAGTGACCCAGCCGGGTAACATATTGATTACTGCCACTGCTTTCAACGCAATCCCTTACCAGGGCTTGATTCCATTGACGCCGGCCAATGGTCCGTATGTGGTTGGACAAGCAACGGGCATCGATGATGCATCCGGCAATGGCAACGGCATGGCCGACTATAACGAGCAAATTGGATTGAATGTCAATGCCGAGAATATTGGCGTAGAGGCAGCGATGACCGTGACAGCTGTGGTCACTTGCGGTAACCCTGCCATCGTTATCGATGATAATAGCCACAATTTCGGCACGGTGGCAGCAGGACAAACGATAGACGCAACAGGTGCATTTAGCTTCCACGTTGAAGGCGCAATCGCGGATCAAACGAATGTCCTGTTTGTGGTAACCTACACGGATGCCAATGGAAACTCTTGGACCAGCAACTTGAATGTGGTGATTAACGCGCCGAAGTTTGGATGTGCGTCTTCATTTACCATCAATGATAGCCAAGGCAATGGCAACGGGCGCATCGATGGTGGCGAGACTGTCACTATCACGTTCCCGGTAACCAACTCAGGACATGCGGCAACAGCGGGAGATGTTATGGCTAATTTGTCCATCACAACTCCGGGTGTTTCCATCAGCAACAGCTCCTTGAATTTGGGTGCGCTGGATGCAGGAGAAACAGCGAATGCTGTCTTCACAATAACGGTAGATGCTTCGGTGTCTACGGCGACGTTGATTGATATGCTGCTGAGTGTTCCACTATCATTCTATGGAATGGATTGCGAAACTTCGGTAACGGCAAACCAGAACATGGAAGATTGGGAAACGGGCGATGACAATTCTTACAACTGGAATTATTCCGGCGATGCTGATTGGTTTGTAACAAGCGCATACGCATACGAGGGAAGCTACAGCATGCAAAGCGGGGATATCGCCGACAATGATTTGACCAGCATGTACATCGTTGTTGACAGCCCGGCAAACTTCGAACTTTCCTTCAGCTTCAAGACAAGCACAGAGGATGGGTATGATTTCCTTTCTTTCTTAGTTGATAACGTTGAGCAAGGAACGTGGAGTGGTGAAAACGATTGGACCGAGGTGAGCTACACGCTTACTGCCGGTTCTCACAACTTGCGCTGGCGCTATGCGAAGGACTTCACGGTTTCTGACGGCGAGGACGCGTGTTGGGTAGATAATATTGTATTGCCTGCTGCTGCCTTAGTTGTATCCGAAAAGGAAGCAGCTACAAGCATGCTGAGTGTTTATCCGAATCCGGCAAACGAATGGATTCAGTGGTCCTACACACCCACTCGCAATGGACACGCTACATTGAAAGTGCTGAACAGTGTTGGCGCTTGTGTTGAGGAGTTGAATAATCTCACTTTTGGTGCCGGCACGCGTTTAGGCCGTTTGGATTGTTCAACGTGGTCAGCGGGGGTTTATACCATCCAGTTGATTCACGAATCGGGCATTGAGAGCGTTCAATTCATCAAGGAATAAGCAATAGCTTTAATTAAAGAGCCCCGTGACGAGAGTTCACGGGGCTTTTTTTTACCATGAAATAAGCGGCAGAAATTTGAGTTAACTTGGTCACATAATCCGATATAAACCATGAAATCACACCTTTCAACCATTCTCATTGCTGCTTCTGTTGTATTAGCGGCAACCATCCTGGGAAATGCGTATCAGAATCGCTATCGTCACAATGATATTATCAGCGTGACCGGCCTTGGCAGTAAAGACTTCACCAGTGATTTGATTGTTTGGAGTGGTTCATTTCACAAGAAAAGTATTGATTTAAAACAAGCCTATGCGGAGTTGGATGCAGCGCGCGAAACCATTAAGGCGTATATGGTTTCCAACGGTGTTTCCGCGGATCAGCTAATTTTTTCAGCCATCGATATTGAACAGCAATACGATAATCGCTACGATGATAATGGCAATTTGGTGGCTAGCGTATTTACCGGTTATCGATTGCAACAAAGCGTACAAGTGGAATCGAATGAGGTGGATAAGGTGGAGGATATTTCGCGCCGTGTCACCGAGTTGATCAACTCAGGGATTGAGTTCTATTCCAATTCGCCCAATTACTATTACACCAAATTGGCTGAATTGAAAATTGAAATGATTGCAGAAGCTACGAAGGATGCACAAGTGCGCGCCTCAAAAATTGCTGAAAATGCCGGTGGCAGTTTGGGTGATTTGAAAAAGGCGGATATGGGTGTTTTTCAAATCGTGGGGCAAAATTCAGCGGAAGATTATTCGTGGGGCGGATCGTTCAATACCACGTCGAAAAACAAGACGGCAAATATTACGGTGAACCTCGAGTATCAGTCGAAGTAGGTCTTACCAATCGCATAAACAAAAAGGCCTGATCGGAATCCGTCAGGCCTTTGTGCTGTTTTAGAGTTAGGGTTAGAGGATATGCTGCTCCTTTCCCAGTAGTAAGTGAAGTCTGGCCAAGGCGCGAACCTCGGACTTGTTGCGGCCATTTAGGCTGTCTGCTATTCGGCCCGCTGTGTGAAAGATGCGATCGATAATATCGTCATCGAATGCGGTAATATGACTCTTGAAGTAACGTTCGAAGATGCTCCAGGCATTCTCGGCATCAAATGATTTCTCATTGAGAAAATCAAAGAGTATTTGAATTTGATAAGCGCTGTCGGTACCATAGGCGTCTGTTGCTTCATCTAACGAGAGCCAGTCTTCTACAATTAGAGCTAACAGAGCATCTTTCTCGGAAGTGCTGACGCGACGGTCCGCAGCGGCAATTGAGTAGAACAGGTACCCTAACTTCTGATAGAATACTTCTGAGTGCATTTTTCGCTGTAGTGTTTTAATAGCCATGTCAGAGGTACTTGCTAAGGAATCGATTGAAATCGTGGCGCATTTCATTGAACAGTTTTTCGGTGTTCACATAATCATCACGCATTGTGTCGTGCTCTGCTACCGTGGCACGCTCCAATTGACCGTGATGAGCAATCAAATCACTATCAATATTTTTTGCATGGCCGCTTACGGAATGCCTAAGTTTATTCAATTGTTCTTCGTGAACCTTGAATTGATTTTGAAACTGTTCTACGCGTTTTTTGACTTCACGAGCGGTGTTTTTATTGGAAACCTCACTTAGTCTTCGACGCATGATTTTTATCTCATCTTGATAAAACTCGATGCCGCGCAACCATGAACTGTGCTCGGCGGAGATGTTGCTCACCGGTGCAATTGTTTCTGTAATCATAGGGTAATGTTTTAAAGGTTTTATGCTGCAAATGTTGCAGTCGCGACCAGCCATGCCCAATGAGCGCAGTCAACAAGGTGCATGAGCGGTGTCATGCATGCGGTATTGACTATTGAGAATTGTACTTATTGAAAACGATAGTACAACCGAAGTCCTGCAAAGAAATTCCGATCAGGAGCCGGGTTGTAGAACTTACCACCAAAACCATTCAATGCATAGTATGAAGTATAGGCACTGTTCAGCGCATTGTTGATGCCTGTATTGAGTTGCACTTGCCATGAGTTGGTTATTAAGAATGTATAATCCGCATAGACATTCAACAAATGGTAGGGTGAACTCCATTCGGTATTCCCGTTATTCAAAGGTGTCTTATCAAACCAGTAATCAGTAATACTCAAACTCCATTGCTCGGTGCCAACCGAAAGTCCGCTGGACATTTGTGCCAATGGGACACCGGGTAGCGATTGATCCAGCAGATTTGTTTCATTCCCGGAATAATTCCCAAAGCGGTAGCGATTGAGTGTTCCGTTGTTCCAAACGCGCGCATTCAGTTGCTTGTACAGCTTATCGATGTGCCATTGCACCGACCATTCAGCGCCTTGTTGGTGTGTGCTGCCAATGTTGTCATAGACCTGCAGGCCGGCTGAAGGACCCGAAGTTAATGTGATTGGAAGAATGGCATCTTCCAATTTGAAATCATACACGGAAAGCGAATAGGTAAGTCCGATAACTGGAACATACTGCTTTATGCCTAGCTCTTGACTTAGTCCGCGTTCAGCTTTCAAGTTCAAGTTGTAGCTGTTGTTTTCCTGATCAATCATTTCGAAGACGGTGGGATTGGCAGCACCACGAGCTACGTTGTGAAAAAGAAATAAGCCCTCGTGCAATTGCAGCGCGGTCGCAATGCGCGGAAGTGCGATTGAACCGTATGATGTTGTGGTATCAAAACTGAAATCTGAGGCATTGCGTCCGCGAACGAATTGTTGATTGTGGCTGAAACTATATCCGCCTTGCACTGTGAGCACTTTTTTGTATATGAGTTCACCCGTGAGGAACCCCATCCATTGAGCGTACCCGACATCGTAGAGGTATTTAAAGTTTGCGGGAAAAGCATTGCTGATGGTTTGTTCCAGAATGGAGTACTGTTCGTTTTGCCACTCAGCGCCGGTCATGACTTGCCAACTGAGTTGATTGGTGGCTTGTTTGTATGACCATTCGGTGCGACCTGATATAGCGTCTGCGCGTTCGTCCTTGTATCCATTGTTTGCAGCCGAAGTGCCATATGGATTACGCTTGTTGGTTTTCTGATAACTCAGGATGGTTCTTTCCTTGAAATAGTTTAGCCAGGAAGATTCGTGCGTAATTGCCGCAACGTAGCGTTCACGGTAAAGAGATGCATTATTGATAATTGAAAACGGAACGGCGCTCTGCGGATTGAGTTGAGCCTGCTCTTCGTTGAGGGCTCCCGGTAAGCCCCAGATGCCCGAGTAATAGGTGCCGAATACACTCATACGTTGCGACTCACTGATTTTCTGTTTGAACAGGAGTGAGACCTGCTGCTTGCGATTGAATTCTTGTTCGCGGTAGCCACCGTATTCTTGCCAATTGTGAGATACACGCAGACTACTTGTCTTAAAGCCGAGTGAAGCGCTGTTGTTCCAGCGGTAACCTCCGTAGGATGCGGCCTGAAAACCGGATGTTACGCGCTGTTCATTGGGTGCGATGTCTTTGCTCTTGAGGAGCAATACGCCACCATTACCATTGCCGTAAAGTGAACCTGCAGGTCCTTTGATGACTTCCAACTGTTGAATGTCTTCAGGGTCGATTAATTCAAGCGGCGTTTGTCCGTCGGCTGAGGTAAGCGGAATGCCATCGAGATATAATTTGATGTTACGCACCGCAAACGGAGAACGCAAACTACTGCCACGGATATTCAGTCGATGACTACCGCCATATCCGCGCGATTCCATCACCACGCCCGGTATTGTATTGAGGGCTTGTTGCAGCGAAGTGCGGTCGTTTTGAGTTAGGGTGAGGGAGTCGATAAATCCTACCGCGGCAGGAAGCTCTTCGGGACGGTGATTGGTGCGATAGGCTTCAAGACGCACCTCCGGAAGAATGAACCCGACATTGGCTTGCACATAGGTAAAAGAGGCTAAAGCATTCGGTGCTGATGGCAAAAAGATATCGCGAATGCTGTTGCAATTAGCCGTTTCAAGTGTGATGTCGACGGTGTCTCCTGTTGTTCGGATAATTCTGAAATAAGAGGAAGCACCTTTCATAGCTAGCGTAAATCGACCTTCTGCATCACTGTAAGCGTTGGGCAAGTTCTCTGAGCGCGACGAGCGCGTTATCGGCTCCTGCGAAGCAAAGACGAGTGCATTTTGAACGGCAGAACTGTCGCTCGACAAGAGTAATCGGCCATGCAAATAGCAAGGAGCTTGTACTTGGCTAATCAACTGCACGCTTAAAGAAAGGAAAAGACTAACTAGGAGAATATGCTTCATATTGATGATGCTTCTATGAGTTGAATGACTTTGGTGCGCACGAAATCGGCAGTTTGCTCTGCGTTCATACCGGCAAATTCTTCGGCGCGAATACGCTTGCCGATGCGCACTTCAATGGTGCCGGGCTTAATAATGAAAGCACCACGCGGAAGAATATTTTCAGCATTTACCACAGCAATGGGCATGATGTCTATTTGACCTTCTTGAGCGATGATAAAGGTCCCGCGTTTGAACACTGCGGTTTTGCCATCCTTGCTGCGAGTGCCTTCGGGGAAAGTGATGACGTTTTTACCCTTGGCAATAATCTCAGCGGCTTTGCGCATACTGCTCATTGCTTTTTCGCGGTTTTTGCGATCGATGAAAATATGACCGATGAGATACATGTACTGACCAAGCACAGGAACGCGCTTGAGTTCCTTTTTGCCGATATAGAAAAGCCCTATGGGAATAGCACGTGCAATGGCCACTACATCCATATGCGATACATGGTTAGATACATAAATACAGGGGTGATTGCGGTCAATGTTCTCCAGCCCGGTCACTTTCAATTTTACTCCTGCAATGGCGAGAACGGGAGGACAGAATATGTATCGGCCTTCTACATAATGCACCCATTGGCCGTTCCACGTGATGAGCATGAGCATCATCCCGAGAATTCCACTAAAAGCAGTCCACAGGAAAATGAGCGCCACCTGCAGTGCGGCTATAACGTACTTGAGAACTTTCAACATGCCTGCAATTTGCGCATGATCGACTAAAGGAGTTGCCGAATGGGTGAGATTTATTTCTTACTCATCTGCTAGTTCTCATCAAACAGCACTGATCATGCTGATGATGCTCATCACCGGAGGGCTGCTCTCAGGGTAGTTTCGAATACTGTTGTTGTCATTCTATTACATGGTGAAAAGCAATCCGATTCGCGGTTTTTTAGAAGAGACTGCCGATTTATTTCAGTTTTTTCTGCGCTTCTTTCGGGAGGTGCGTCGCGGAAAAATGGAATGGTCGGAGTGGATTACCCAGTGTTTTTTTATTGGTAATCGCACCTTGTTGCTCGTGACGGTTACGGGTTTTATTATGGGGCTGGTCATTACCATCCAGTCACATCCTTCAATGGCTGCATTTGGCGCTGAGTCTTGGCTTCCTTCTGTTGTTTCCGTATCGTTGGTAAGGGAGATTGTCCCGGTCATTACCGCGTTGATTTGTGCGGGTAAAATTGGGTCGGGCATTGGTGCAGAAATTGGATCCATGAAAGTCACTGAGCAAATTGATGCCATGGAAGTGAGTGGCACCAATCCCTACAATTACTTAGTCGTAACGCGTGTACTCGCTGCTATGTTTATGATTCCGTTATTGGTGGTCATCGGCGATACAATTGCCCTTTACGGGGCCTTTCTGGGAGTGAACATGAAGCAGTCGGTCAGTTTCAGTTTATACACGCATCAGATTTTTATGAAGCTGACATTTAGCGACGTGATTCCTTCCATAGTGAAGTCTTTCTTTTTCGGATTTGCTATAGGCATCATTGGATGCTTCAAAGGATTTGCCACGCGAAATGGAACACAGGGCGTAGGTGCAGCAGCGAATTCAGCCGTTGTCATGGCCACGTTTGTTGTGTTTATCATCGATCTGGTAGCCGCTCAATTGGCTGATATTTTTAGTATGACATGAAAGCCGGCGAACAACCACAACCGGAAGTAGTAATCCAGATTACCAATCTCTGCAAGGCTTTTGGAGACTTACGGGTATTGCGTGATTTCACCATGGAGGTGTATGCAGGTGAAAATGTGGTGGTGCTTGGTCGATCGGGTTCAGGTAAATCAGTGCTGATTAAATGCATGATTGGTTTGCTGCAAGCCGACAGCGGAAGCATCCGTGTCTTGAATAGAGAAGTGTCGGAGTTGGATCAGCATACGCTGGATGCCTTGCGCGTTGAAGTTGGTTTTTTGTTTCAAAGCAATGCACTGTATGACTCTATGACGGTGCGAGAAAATCTGGAATTTCCTTTGCGCAGGCACATGGCCGGAATAACGGCTGTGGAGCGTGAAGAGCGCGTTCACAAGGCTTTGGAAGATGTCGGTTTGGCGCATACGGTTGATATGATGCCGGAGGAATTATCGGGCGGTATGAAGAAGCGAATTGCGTTGGCTCGAGCCTTAATTCTTCAGCCTAAAATTATTCTTTACGATGAGCCAACCACCGGGTTGGACCCCATCACGGCCAGGGAAATCAATGAATTGATTTTGCAGGTGCAGCAGCGGTATCATACAGCCTCGATTATCATTTCACATGACATGAACTGTGTGAAACAGACTTCAAATCGTGTCATTGTATTGCATGAAGGAAAGGCTCATGCAGTGGGCACATCGGAGGATTTGTCGCGCTCATTGGATCCTGTTGTTAACTCCTTTTTTTCAGAACTATGAAAAAGATTACTTCACAACGATTGCGGCTTGGATTGTTCGTGTTGACGGGAACATTCGCGCTTGTGTTGGGGCTGTATTACGTCGGTCAGCAGCGTAATATTTTTCACGCAACGATTGAAGTGTGCGCTGATTTTTCAAACGTTGATGGATTGATGCCGGGCAATAATGTGCGTTTCAATGGCTTTGATGTTGGGACAGTTTTGAAGTTAAAACCATCCACAGAATCGCTGATCCATGTGGAGTTTTCCATTGCTGAAGATTATGTTCCACTCATTTCAATTCACAGTATTGCATCGATTGGAACCGATGGCTTGTTGGGTAATAAACTGCTGAACATTGAGCCGGGTGTTTCGTTTGATCGCGCTATCCAAGAGTCAGATTGCTTGCAAACCCGCGAGCTTGTTGCTATGGACGCAGCGATGCGCACACTGAATGAGACGAATAACAATCTATTGCTACTATCAAAGGATCTTCTCGGAGTAACCCAACGTTTGTCAGAGGATAATGCCTTCTGGCGATTTCTGGCCGATACGACATTGTCCGATCAGCTCAAGCGCTCCTTGGTGAAGGTGAGTGTAGCTTCCGAAAACACGGCTATTGTCAGCGGTGATCTTCGCCAAATCATTCGTGGAATAAGAGAAGGCGAGGGGAGTCTTGGCGCGTTAGTAACTGATACATCGCTGTACCTCGGGTTAAAGCAGACTGTAGTCAGGTTGAATATTGTCGGCGACACGCTTGCCATTGCAACCGGAAATTTTGGTCATTTTGCCAAGCAAGCAAGCGGGGGAGATGGACTTGTCGCGGCTCTGCTGAATGACACGATGTTGGTGCATGATGTCAACAATACCATTGCTTCTATTCAGGGTGCAGCTAATGGGCTGAATGAGACGACGTCACTATTACGCCAATCAAGGTTATTGAAACGTTATTTCAAGCGTGCATCGAAGGCGAAAGATTGAGGTTTGCGAGTGTGTTGTGCTATTGACTAAAATTGTCACAAAATTTCAACATATCATTGATTTTTAATGAGTTCTATGGTAATACATAGCGATTTGTCGTTAATTAGATAAGTTTTTTGACCCCATGAAGTGGACAGATAAATATTATCTCGAGGAGTTAGGAAAAAACATTGCAAAAAAGCGAAAGGAAGGAGGGATGTCACAAGCCGATCTTGCTTACAAGATTGGCATGGAAGTGCCGAATCTTTCGGTGATTGAAAATGGAAAATCCAATCCGCAAGTTCTGACGTTGCTGAAAATTGCAGCGTCATTGAATGTGCATTTGAAGGAAATCTTACCGTTGCCAACGGATCCGGCGTTCATTCTGAAAGAACCGCCGGTGTACATGCCTAGAAAGCATGATCGCTAAGATCATGCTTTCTCGTGATTAAGCGCTTTTGCGTTGCAGCACTTTCTTTACCGCTGCTATTATGTTTTCTGATTCGAGGCCGTACTTTTTCATCAATTGATCGGGAGTTCCGCTCTCGCCAAAGGAATCGTTGACGCCAACAAATTCAATTGGAGTAGGGCAGTGCATGGCGAGTGCCTGTGCAACAAGACTACCCATACCACCATTGATTTGGTGTTCTTCTGCGGTAACAACAGCGCCTGTTTTTCGAGCAGAATCTACGATAGCTTGTACATCGAGCGGTTTGATGGTGTGCAAGTTGATGAGATCAACAGTGATGCCCTCGCTTTCCAGCGCTTTGGTAGCTTCAACCGCTTTCCATACAAGATGGCCTGTGGCGAAGATGCTCACATGGTTTCCGCTGTGCATATGCCATGCTTTACCAATAACGAACTTTTCTCCTGCAGGTGAAAAGATGGGAACTTTCGGTCTGCCAAAGCGCA
Source organism: Flavobacteriales bacterium (assembly GCA_046304755.1). Lineage (GTDB taxonomy): Bacteria > Bacteroidota > Bacteroidia > Flavobacteriales_D > Sanyastnellaceae > JAIBBG01. The sequence continues at coordinate 462 of JBKCDO010000305.1, read as the reverse complement.
GATAGACAGGACCATGATGTTCTGCTATGGCGAGCGTTGCTGCTTTCGTTTGATTGAAGTCACACGGATTAATTACCGTCATGTTTGGAAGCATCGACATCATGCCGAGGTCTTCCAAAATCTGGTGCGTGGCGCCATCCTCACCAAGCGTGAGCCCGGCGTGTGAAGCACAGATCTTTACATTTTTATCGCTGTAAGCAATGCTCTGACGAATTTGATCATACACCCTTCCCGTCGAGAAGTTGGCAAACGTTCCCGTGAAAGGGATATAGCCACCGATGGTCATACCTGCGGCAACACCCATCATGTTCGCCTCTGCGATTCCAACTTGAAAGAAGCGTTCAGGATATGCTTTTTGAAAGGCATCCATCTTCAATGAGCCAATTAAATCGGCACACAAGCCTACTACTTTCGGATTGTTTTTCCCTGCTTCAAGCAGTCCTTCTCCAAAACCGCTGCGGG
>JBKCDO010000304.1:0-693 GCA_046304755.1 Flavobacteriales bacterium | reverse complement strand
CCTGAGTCATCGCTTTGCTTTCTGCAGAGGCAGGAGCATGATTGTGATCGCATCCACCCATCAGCATGGCCGTGAGTGAAAAGAAAATGACGTTTTTCATGAGGTGATTTTTTTCAAAAGTAACGATTGAGGAACTTATTTTTCTTGGCCTTCGCTGATTTGCTTAGTCGCACTCAATGCAGCCTTTTCAATGCGCATGCGCCCTTGGTCAAGTTTGATAACAACGGTTGTTTCATCGGTTTCAATGATTTCGCCGTGAATTCCGCCAATGGTCATGATACGATCCCCAATTTTGACGCCTTCCTGAAACTTGCGTTGTTCCTTGGCTTTTTTCATTTGCGGACGAATCATGAAAATGAAGAAAATGGCGAAAAATCCAATCATGAAGAGGAGCGTTCCCATTCCGCCTTCGGCGCCTTGTGCTTGCAATAGTGTAATTGACATATTAAAGATTAATTGTTTGAGTGGGTTAAGGTAATTCCATTTCCATGTGTACCGGTGAGTTATTTTGCTGGGGCACATCGGCTCCAATGACAATGCCCTGTAGGCGCAATACCCAAACACTCGGAACACAATTGGTTACGAGCGATACAGACTTGTCTACTTGACCTGAATTTCCGGTGCTGTTGAACTCAACAGTGATTTGCCCTTCCGCGCCCGGGGCAACGGGATCTGTAGGCCAGTCTTTGGGGG
>JBKCDO010000303.1:0-3282 GCA_046304755.1 Flavobacteriales bacterium | reverse complement strand
GTTTTACGGATGTGGAAACCACCTCAAGCGATACTACAGAAGCCTGGCTTGAACTTCGTCCTTCGTCGATGGCTACGGCGCGTTGCAAGCAACATGAAGAAGCGATGCTTTATTTCTCCAACCCATCCGCACCGTTTGAACTTTCGCTCATCGCAGGCGATTCAGTGATTTCAACCGAAACCGTTATGCCTGCGCAAGGAGTGCAATCGCGCAAATGGTCGGTGAGCAGTCGTACAAAACGTCTGCGACTCAATTTCAAAGCTGTGACTAGTCCGGATGTGCACTCGATAAGTTTGAATGGTGCACAAGGTGTTGGCGTGAGCAACATTGCCTTGCGCGGAAATGATGGCGGAGCCTTTCGTCGGGTAAATGCCTCCTCGATGCAACCGGTACTCGATGATTTGGGAGGAGAACTGTTCATCCTGCAATTCGGAGGCAACAGTGTGCCGCATCTGGGTGGTGAGGCTTCGGCTTATCGTCACGGACAATCGTTTGGCGAGATCATTCGTCGCTTTAAAGCCATGCGTCCGCAGGCGGCAATTATCGTAATCGGACCATCCGACATGAGCACATCGATTGACGGCGTGTATCAAACCTGGCCCTATCTCGAACAACTCAACGAAGGCATGAAGGCGGCGGCATTCGCTGAAGGTGTAGCATTCTGGGACATGTTCTCCGTCATGGGCGGACGCAACTCGATGATTGCCTGGGTGAACCACAATCCGCAATACGCCGGCCCTGATTACACGCACTTCACACCCGCCGGCGCCCGCAAGATGGCGGAGCTGTTGAGTAAGGCGATTTTGGAGGAGTATGATGGTTGGGTTCGGGGGACCGGGGAGTGAGGACTGGGGGTGCAGCCACTCACTCTGTTTTTCTTTCTCGCTCTCATTCTAGAAAAAATTCCAGAGCGAGAAACAGAATGAGAAAGAGAATGAGGTTTGGCGAACCGCCCCTCGGCTTCGATCGGCCGCTAAGTAGGCGTGTGACGAAATTATTTAACCGCAACGTCGCCGAGTTAGCAGAGAAAGGATTGTAGGATTGTAGGATTGTAGGATTTCGGGTGGCATATAATTATTGATCATTATTCACTTTCACCCGACGATTGCAACATACCGATACAAAGCGACCCGCCATCATTAGCCCCGTAGGGGCGAAATATCAATAGCGAAAAGATAGCAATTCGCGAAACAAGCCCCAGAGGGGCGACACATTTCATCGGCAATATATTTTACACGAAAGGACAATTTCAATTTGCAGTAAAAATGAACGTGGATTGCAGGTGGCGGCAAAAACTCCCATATAAAACGCCGAGTTAGCAGATATTCTTTGCGTTTTCTGCGCCTCTGCGGTTAAAAAAAAAACTCCAACTGCGCTCCCATCACTAACCGAAATTCCTCAAAATGCGATCACGGTCTTCATTCTCTTTATCACTCTTGTGGTAAAGCTCAATAAATGTAATCCGACTAGCTTCTCTGAAATAAGCATACACAAGTCGAAGACCCGTATTGACGCCCTTTCCGGGAATGGATCTGCAGGCGATTTTCTTAACCTTGATTACACATGTATCTATCCCAAGATTATTGATTTGAAAACTAAAAGGCGGTCTTTCATTGGGAAAGGCTGAGAGAACTTGCCTCACAATTTTCAGGTCATCATCGATACTGCGATACCGTTTTGCCAAACGTTTCTTATCGCGACCAAATTCATGGAGTTCATCGAATAACATAGGTGCAAGGGAGGGATGGATTCGTTTGTCTAAGCATATCTCCTCACCGAATAGGGAGCCTCGCGATAAAAAGTGAGTTCAAAATTGATTTCCTTGCCTGCCTGTGTTGTGTAAACAGGCATATCGCGTAGCGTATATTCAACTATAGCCTCTTCTGACCAATCGCTCATTTGTAACAGCACTTGATCCAGTGTTTCCTTTTCGCTTGCCTTCATTTCGGTCAAGTTCGCTTTGTGAAGCGGTAAAAAACGAATAGCGCCTTTGGGAATGGTGGTAGAAGCATTCGCCGGAACCTTTACTTTCTGAAGAAGACCATCGTCTATCATTCCCAAGAGCACTCCATCCAAACGAGAAGGAAAGGGACCGGAGGCTAGTTTACGATACTTCAAACCGCTTAGATGTTCTTCATAAATTTCGTAGTAATTGAAATCGGCGAAATAGATTATTCGCTCCAGAACAACTTCGTTCACATTGGGTTTTCCGGCGCAATGTTCCAATAGATACAGGAGTATATTCCGCAGTTTGGATACGTGAAATGTCGGCGTCGGTATGCGTTCCGATTCCTTTTTCTTGGCCTTGGTTTCACGTCCATAGGATACTTCGCGTTCTTCAATCCGACTGGAGACGAAATCATCGAGAGAGAAGTTCAACACCCTTGACAGCTGCTGTAGTTCGGATATATAAAGCCCTCGATTACCCAGTTCCAATTGCGCGAGGGACGGACGCGATACGCCAATTTTTGAAGCAAGCTCCTCTTGCGACCAGCCCTTCTCTTTTCGCAACCGGCTTATTTGCTTTCCCATTTGTTGAGGAGTGAGTTCGTTCTTCATGCGTACATGATTTTAAGTGATGGCACGAAGATAATAAATTGTTCTGAATTCAAACAACAGAATGATGGATATTAGAACACAGGATTGCAGGATTGCAGGGGGCGAAATCCTGCAACTTTCAACCTTCAACCTTCAATTTTTTTTAACCGCGGAGGCGCCGAGTGAGCAGAAGTTTTTTGCGCTCTCGGCGCCATTGCGGTTAATTAAAAAATGACTACAATGTAACCGCCCCTCGACTCCGCTCGGGGACCTGGACATTTGAGCAACAACATGGCCTCGGCTTCGCTCGGCCGCCACATAGCAAGGGACAATTTTTATTTAACCGCAAAGTCGCCGAGAACGCAGAGATTCTTTGCGCTCTCGGCGCCAATGCGGTTAAATAATAAACAAGAAACACTAACAACGCCTACCTCTTATTCCTGGCACTTCACAAAAGGAATTCTTGCTGCGCTGTCTTCCAATACAAGCACGTAGTATCCCGGAGTAAGAGTCTCGATGTGAATCAACGAACCGCGCAGCTCATCCGCTACCACCAGCTTCCCGTGTACATCCACGATATGATAAGCGCCTGGGGTTTTGAAATTTCCTTCAATAGTCAACTGATTCGAAGCCGGCTGCGGAAAGAGAACCAAAGACTCATGATTCAAAGATCCAAATGTAGTCGGAACACCATATCCAATCTTCCCTATCATAAAGATGTAAGTATAAAAAGCTGCGGGATCA
>JBKCDO010000302.1:0-8643 GCA_046304755.1 Flavobacteriales bacterium | reverse complement strand
GTGGTGAAGCGATTGGAAGTAGCGAGGTAAGCAAGAAGGGCGAAGGGCGAGGGACGAAGGGCGAAGAGCGAAGAATGTGCTCAATGCATTCCTTCGTCCCTCGCCCTTCGCCCTTCGCCCTTCGCCCTTCGCTAGTTTCCCCACGCACGATACACCTCCGCCTGAATCTCCGTGCGGATGTTGAGCTCCTGCAGTTTCTTGTTTTCTGTATCGGGATGCACACGGTTGCTGAGGAATACATACACCAAATCATGATCGGGATCGGCCCAGCACATGGTGCCGGTGAAGCCCGTATGTCCAAAGCTGTTCTGTGAAGCAGCTCCGCACGTGCTGCCATGTCCGGGTGAGAACGTTGGCTTATCAAAGCCTAATCCGCGGCGATTGCCCGCAAAGTGACGCGTGTTGAACAAGCCAACCGTTGAAGCCTCGATGTAGCGCTTGCCGCCATATACACCGCCATCCATCAGCATTTGCATGACAGCAGCGAGGTCTTGAGCAGTGCTGAATAACCCGGCATGACCGGCAACACCGCCCATCATGGCAGCACCTTGATCGTGCACGTGACCTTGAATGGTTTGTCCGCGGAAAATGCGGTCGTCCTCCGTTGGTGCAATCTGCTTGGCAGGCATGCGCTCCAGAGGCTGATACCCGATAGTCGCAAGTCCCATTGGACCGTAGAAATTCTGCTGCACAAAAACATCGAGCGACATGCCGCTTTGCTGTTCTACGATGCGTTGAATGAAATAGTAGCCAAGGTCGCTGTATTTATAGCTCTTGTCGTTGCTGAGCGGTGTGCGGATAATCGCATTGAAAATACTGTCGCGATAAGTATCCGCAATGTAAATGCCTTCAGCAACCTGCTGCGTAAATCCTTCCTCGGAAGCACGCTTGTACACATCGGCTTTCAATTCGCCATTCTGCATCGTGCGCGTGTAAAATGGAATCCAGGGAGTGAATCCTGCGCAGTGCGAAAGCATACTGTTAATCGTAACCTGCGCATATTCATTGCCTGCCGGGAAGGTGAGGTAATCGCCCAGGCGCTTATTTACATCCAGCAAGCCCATATCAACGAGCTTCATCGCAGCGATAGTGCTTGAAGCCACTTTCGTGATGGAAGCCAAATCGTAAACGGTGCTCTCATTTACTTTTTGACCGGTCGTCCAATCCAATGTGCCATAGGCTTTATCAAACACAACTTCGCCCTTCTTGGCCACCAAAATGCGGCAACCGGGATAGGCCTTGCTCAAGATGCCACTCTCCGCAATGCGGTCGATTTTTCCCATCGCCTGCTCAACGGATTGGGCGCTGCGCACCTCACCGTCCGACATCATGTCTTCTTCGTAATCACCGGCAGGACTTCCGCCGGGAACAATCGTGCCTGCAGTGTTGCGCAAACTCGAATACCAGATTTCATCGCCCACCGACCAGCGCAAGCGCCCGCCACCTTGTGTGCTGTATCCTGCTCCGGCTTGGAACTGCGCCGTTGCACTCACAGGTAAGGAACCATCCGCGCCAATTGCACCGACTATTACTTCCGCCACTGCAATTTGCGTCATAGGATCATCCTGGTAGGCCACCAAAAGTCCGTCGATATGACTCAAATCTTTCAGTGAATTCAAGGCGTAAGGATTGGCGAGCATACTCACAATCACCTGTCTTTCTTCGCCCACCGAATTGAGAATGCGCAAACTTTCATTGGTAATGCCGAAGTTCTTTTCAGGTTTATTGCTTGAGTTAACAAGAGCAGCGATTACCAAGTCGTATGAACTGAGCGTGTCTCTCCACCACATCGCGCGGTTGTAATCGGGACTCTTTTCCATCACGTAGTGATCGAAGTTCCCGTAATGAGCCATCGTAGCGTTAAAGTCGTTCTTGCGCTCAGCTCCGATGCTGACAACGGCCACGCGCTTGCCCACGAGGTTTGAGAGTGGTAGAATATTCTCTTCGTTTTTAACGACAGTGATACTTTTCTCTACCAACTCTCGGCGCAAAGTAAGGGCCTGCGTATTGTTGAGGTCGGCATACACATTCTCCACAGCAACCGGAACTCCTTTGTTCAATCCTGCCCATTCTTTTGCTTGTAAAATGCGGTAGCAGTGCATGTCGATTTCTTCCATACTAATCCAGCCGCTATCGACCGCCGTTTTAATTTTTTCAATCGCTTTTGGAACGTCTTGGGAAAACAGTAATACGTCGTTTCCGGCTTGAATGGCTTTTACTTCAATTTCACCAGGCTTGAAAAACTTAGCTACGCCTTGCATGTTGAGCGCATCGGTAAATACCAATCCACCGAAGCCCATTTTGTTGCGGAGCAAATTCGTGATAACCTCACGCGAAAGGGTAGAGGCAACCTTTTCGTTTGGGTCAAGTGCAGGCGCATACAAATGCGCAGTCATGACGCTGCCAAGGCCTTCGCCGATGAGTTGTTTGTAAGGATAAAGTTCCAGTGAATCCAATCGCTCGTAGCTATGTAAAACCACGGGCAGGTCTTTGTGCGAATCAACACCCGTATCGCCATGACCGGGGAAATGCTTGGCACACGCCAGCACACCACCGTCTTGAAGTCCTTTCATGTACATGCGACTTTGTGACGCCACCAACGCTTTGTTTTCACCGAAAGAGCGGCTGTTGATCACCGGGTTTTTTGCGTTGTTGTTGATGTCGACGCAAGGAGAGAAACTCACGTGAACACCCAAGCGGTGCAGTTGACGAGCCATTTCACGACCGAACGCATACACCAGACTGTCGTTAGTTGAAGCTCCGATGGTCATTTGGCGCGGGTAGGCAATGGTCGAATCCAAACGCATTCCCAATCCCCATTCGGCATCCATGGCAATCATCAGCGGGATGCGACTTGAAGCCTGATAGCGATTGGTCAACACGGCCTGACGACCGGGAGTTCCTTGCATGAAAATGAGTCCGCCGATACCGTAGTTATCGATGAGCGATTGGATTTTTTGTGGATTATAGGCGTTGTGCTTTGGATCGCTCCACGCGGCTACCATAAAGAGCTGACCAATCTTTTGGTCGAGCGAAAGGGTTTGCATCAGGGAATCAGCCCAGGGCGTTACCCGCTGCTTAAAGCACGGCTGCTGGGCGTTTGCGCTTTTCACAAGGGTAAACAGCAAACTTCCAATGAATAGGATGGAGCGACAAATACGCATAGGTAAAAACAGTCTATTTCGAGTTTACGGTAAAGAGACGAAATAGATACAGTGATATTTTACCTGTGGGGCATTATTAACAACAGCGCGGTGTGGAGAATGGCGAGTGGCGAATGGCGAATGGCGAGTGGCGAATGGCGAATGGCGAGTGGCGAGTGGCGAGTGGAGGTTACTTGCTCTTAAACGTTGAAATGGCGTTGAGTGAGGATTAGCGGCGAGCCAAATTTCGAATTCTCATTTTTCTGCTACGAATTCTCAAATGGGGGGGAATGCACTGTTGGAGTCTCTTACATTCGTATCGAAATTGAATGTGCACTTGAGTTCCCATTCAATTCAATAGCTATTACCAAAAACAAATCACATGAAAACAATCAAATTTTTTTACGGGCTGTGCCTTAGCAGCTTTCTGCTACTAGCTGTTTCCACAGCGATTGTCTCCTGCAAACGCGATGAAGACATTGAGCGAAGCACGAATGATCGCCCTATTTCGCCTGACCTTCTTGGTGCGATGAAGTCAGTTGACGTCTATGGGCAAATAGTTGATGAAGCCGGTAATCCAATTTCCGGTGCAATGATCACAGCAGGATTCGGAACGCAGTCAGTAGTGACCGATGAAAGAGGTTTTTTTCTCTTAAGAGACATTGTTGGTTATGAGCATTTAGCTTTAATCCGAGTTGTCAAGGATGGCTATTTCCATGGTTCTCGTTCATTTATTCCTGCAGAGGGTATGAACAAGGTGAAGATTGCACTTCTGGCGAAAAACCAGGCCGGATCTTTTCACAGTGCCAATGGTGGAACTGTAAGTTTGGAAAATCTTGCTATTGACTTCCCGCCTGATGTTATTGGCTTGGAAGGCGAGCCTTATGTTGGAATGGTTCACGTGTCGATAAACTATATTGATCCATCAGATCTGGAATCAATGTTTGAACAGATGCCGGGAAATATGTACGGCTTGCGCAACAACGAGTTGGATGTGCTGAAATCCTTCGGAATGGCAGGTGTTGAGCTGAGTGATGCCAACGGAAACGAATTGCAATTGTTGCCGGGAGCAAATGCTACCGTTCGATTCACGGTTCCTGCCGAAATGTTATCAACTGCTCCGGGTACTATTCCGTTGTGGCATTACAGCGAGGAGCACGGTTACTGGATGGAAGAGGGCGCTGCTTCTTTGGAAGGAAATACCTATGTAGGTCAGGTAGCCCATTTTTCATTTTGGAATTGTGATGACTTTAACGAAGCTGTAGAATTCACTTGCCATGTGTTTGACAATACCCACCCTGGACCAGGTTTACCTTTGTCAGGAGTAATCGTAGAACTCGTCAGCGAGCAGTATGGTTCGGCCTCCGGCTTTACCGATGATAATGGAACCGTTACAGGATTGGTTCCTCAAGGTGAGGAGTTGGTACTGAATATCTATATGTCATGCGGTGGATACACCATCTTGGTGTATTCGCAGGTGGTGGGTCCATTCACGACAGACTCAGAACTCACTATCAACGTTGATGATTTCACGAATAGCGTCACCGTTGTCCATGGCCAATTGCAAGACACGGATGGTCAACCTGTAGAAGGGGTTGTTTTCTTTAATGATTGGGCTTTTACTTTTACAACCAATGGATATTACCATATGCTCACTTGTAACACTGTTGTAGAAATTACAGGCTGGTACTACAATGGTGTTGAAGCATGTTTTAGTGATCCAATTGTTCTAAACGTTGCAGGCGAGGATATTGAGCAGAATATCATTTGTGATGGATGTGATCAATCAATTGCCGCAGGTGACGGAGTGTCTGATCAACAGGGTAATTATTATCCGACCATTATCATCGGAGACCAGGAATGGATTGCGGAGAATTTGAGAACTACATTATATCAAAATGGAGATGCTATCAACGAATATCCGTCAACTGCTGAATGGTCAAGCGCCTCAGAAGGAGCGTGGTGCTATTATGGCAGTAATCCGTCGAACGAGGCTATGTATGGTAAGATCTACAATTGGCATGCAGTAAATGATCCGAGAAATGTTTGTCCTAGTGGATTTCATGTGCCCAACGATAACGATTGGTACACTGTCGAAAGCTTTTTGGCGCCATTGGTCGGGAGTTCGGAACTCGTTGGAGCTGCGTTGAAGTCAGTTGGTATTGTTGAGGATGGATCCGGTTTGTGGAATGCACCCAACTTCGGCGCGAATAATATGTCACAATTTAAAGGTCACCCCGGAGGAGCACGTTACAGTAGTGGCGGCTATTACAATATGGGTAGTATTGGATATTGGTGGAGCTCAACAACTCTTGGAAATAACAGCGCTCGTGTGATGAGACTTCATTCCGATAGCACTACTGTTAATTTCACTACTGCTCCCGAGGAAAACGGATTCTCTATCCGTTGTATGCGCGACTTGTAATCATCCGGAAATAAGCATTGAAAACCGCTTCGGCGGTTTTTTTGCGTTATGATAGTAGGATATTAATTGGAGTTATAGCGTTGGCAATCGTTATTTCCCTTTAAACTTCGAAATCGCATTACGCGTGAAGTCGGAGAGAACTAAACGGCCGCTGATGCCGGCGCGTTCGACCAGCAGTTGATCCCAGTTTTCAGTGCCTTGCCAGAAGATGGTCTTCAATTCAGCCATCGCTTCGGGATTGGAGTTGACCAGCTTTTGAGCGAGCGTGTCGATAGCCGCATCCATCGCTTCTTCGGTTTCAAAGATTTCGGCATAAAGCCCTTTTTCTTTCGCCCATTGAGCCGATTGCCATTCGGTAGCGTTGATGGCCAGCTGCGACATGGCCGATAATCCTACTTTTCGCTGAACGGCAGGTCCAACGACAAAAGGACCAATACCCACAGCCAGCTCGCTCAATTTGATTGAAGCTTTGGTTGTGGCAAAACAGTAATCAACGCTGGATGCAACGCCAACACCGCCGCCGACAGCTTTATTCTGAACACGGCCAATAATGAGTTTGGAACTCTTGCGCATGGCATTAATCACGTGCGCAAATCCGCTGAAGAAACGCGTTCCGCCTTCTAAATCCTGAATGGCGATCAGTTCATCGAAACTGGCACCGGCGCAAAAGGCCTTTTCTCCTTCACTGCGCAGGATGATGACGACAGTCGCAGGGTCGTTGCTGACACGTGTGATGGTATCACCCAATTCACGCAAGAGGGCTCCCGGAAGGGAATTGCTTTGTGGATGAAAAAAGCTGATGGTCGCAATGCCACCTTGCGTTTCGACCTTGACGTGTCCGTTTTCCATACGTTATAGCACTTTGAGAAGATTATCCGCGCTTGGGAATCGGCACGTAGTCGCGCTTGGTTGAACCCGTATACACCTGACGAGGACGTCCAATCGGTTCTCCGTGTTCTACCATTTCTTTCCACTGCGCAATCCAACCCGGCAAGCGTCCTAAAGCGAACATCACCGTGAACATTTCGGTTGGAATACCAATCGCACGGTAGATAATGCCGGAATAGAAGTCAACATTTGGATACAGCTTGCGCTCAATGAAATACGGATCCTTCAGCGCTACTTCTTCCAGTTGCTTGGCGATGTCGAGCACGGGGTCATGAATACCCAGACGGTTCAATACATCATCACAAGCCTTCTTGATAATCTTCGCACGCGGGTCGAAGTTCTTGTAAACGCGGTGACCGAAGCCCATCAGACGGAACGAGTCGTTCTTGTCTTTGGCTTTGTCAACCCACTTTTGTACATCTCCGCCATCATTCTTGATGCGCTCGAGCATTTCGATTACTGCCTGGTTGGCACCACCGTGAAGAGGTCCCCACAAAGCAGCGATACCCGCTGAAATCGAAGAATAGAGGTTCGATTGAGATGAACCTACGATACGCACCGTTGAGGTGGAGCAGTTTTGCTCGTGATCGGCGTGCAGAATCAGCAACTTGTTGAGTGCATCGTCAACCACGGGATCGATTTCGTAATCGGCGGTTGGCAAGGCAAACATCATGTGCAGGAAGTTCTGCGTATAGCTATAGCTGTTTTTCGGATACATGATCGGGTGACCGATGCTCACCTTGTGGGCTTGAGCCGCGAGGGTTGCCATCTTGGCAATCAAACGGTGCATGGTCAGCTCGATGTCTTTGAACGGACGGTTCGGATTTTGAGCCTCCGGGTAGAACGTCGACATGCTGGCAATCATCGACGACAATACCCCCATTGGGTGTGCTCCTGTAGGATATGCTTCGTAGAAGCGCTTCATGTCTTCGTGCACCAGTGTGTGATGCGTGATGCTGCCTTGGAAGTAATCCAGCTCCTTTTGGGTCGGCAGTTCGCCGTAGATCACCAAGTACGCTACTTCGAGGAATGAGGCGTATTCCGATAATTGCTCAATCGGATAACCGCGGTACCACAGGATTCCGTTGTCACCATCAAGGAAGGTGATGGAACTCTTGGTTGAACCGGTGTTCTTAAACCCGGTATCCAGCGTGATGTAACCCGTTGTCTCCAGCAATTTGCTGATGTCAATGGCCTTTTCGTTCTCGGTTCCGATGATTACAGGAAGTTCATATTCTTTACCTTCCAGAATCAGTTTCGCTTTTTCGCTCATAACGTAAGTGGAGTGATTTCAAAATTTGCGGCCGCAAGATAGTTAGCCGCGATGCAATAACAATTAATTCAGTCATCAGTTCGAAAAAAAACTTGGCCCCGAGACAATCATCAACTCGTGTTGAAAACGACCATGAACATTTAACCTCAACTCGTTGTTGTATGTTTTTTAACGAATTCCGTCACTACAGGAAATGTTAACGGTCAACTGGGACATCGAATTGCTGGAAAAAGCCCGTAGCGTCAAGCCTCACGACGCCACACATGCTTTACCGGATTACCACTTGGGTGATCCCCTGCAAGTTGCTTACAATTATTGTCGCAACATCACCGCCATTCACAGCAAGTCATTTTATATGGCTTCCGGTTTACTCAGCAAGGAAAAACGCAAGGCCGTTCGGGCTCTTTACGCTTTTTGCCGCACGACGGACGACATCGTCGATAATGCCTCGCAGGTCGGTATGAAGGATTTACAGTCCTGGAGGGATCAAAGTCTGGGTTTGTGTCCTCGATTCAACGACCCCGTTTCTATTGCCTGGGCTGATACCCGACAGCGTTTTAAAATCCCCGCATGTTACGCCCTTCAATTGATTGATGGCGTTGCAAAGGACATGGACGTGCATCGTTATTCCAGCTTCGCAAACTTGGCGGAGTACTGTTATGGTGTGGCCTCTACCGTAGGGCTAATGAGCATGCATATCATCGGGTTTTCAAACGAAAAAGCCCTGCGTTATGCGGTAAAACTTGGTGTAGCACTGCAGCTTACGAATATCCTGCGTGATATAGCTGAAGATTATCGCAGAGGACGAATCTACCTTCCTGAAGATGAAATGCAGGCTTTTGGAATAACCGTCGAACACCTTCACCAAGGAATCGTCGATGATGCATGGGTGAAGTTTATGCAGTTTCAAATAC
>JBKCDO010000301.1:0-15007 GCA_046304755.1 Flavobacteriales bacterium | reverse complement strand
TGTCGTAGGTTACCTTGTACTCTTTGTCATCCGGGAAATACTCGAGACCTAGATCCAACCATTCCTTTGCCAAGTCCTTGCTGCCGGAATTATTCGTTGCGTGCAGCGTAATGGCATACTTGAGCAGTCCGAGTTGCTCTTTGGTTGTACCTGCTTTCTTTTCAGTCAGAATTGCTTTTGCTTTGGCCAAGGCCGTTTCTGATTCTTTCTTAGCCTTCATATAGTTAAACACCACTCCCATCATCAACTGAGCACCGGCATCATTCGGGTCGATATCCAACAATTGATCGTACAACTGTTTTGCCTTGCTATACTTCTGAGTGTCCATCATCGTTTCGGCCTCAGCAATGGCTGCACCACGGATTTGAGCAAAGAAATCTTCATATTCCGCCAGGTACTTTTTCTCCTTATCCTTTGACCCATACTTCGAGATGTATTTCATTGCGTCCTTGAACGCGTTAGGATATTTTTCTTTGAATTCATCACGCTTCGACATTTCATAGAAACAACGACTCATAAACAAATAGGGCAATGCATCCTTCTTTGTTTTCTCGTCGAGTGTGTAACCTTCGGCCTTGTAAAGGCACTTCTCATATTTCTCCCCTACGAAAAGGGTGAGCAAGTCTTTGTAGTCGTTGTCAGTTTGCGCAGATGCATTCGACACCATCAGCACAGCCAAAATCAAAAATGGAAATAACTTTTTCATGTGTTCTTTTGTTTGTTGAAAGGAGTACCAAAAAACCATGCCTGAAAAATCGGGAAACCTTTCCGAGGCAAAAATGAGCAAAAAACACTGACTTTGTCCAAATCAATTGCTGAAACATCGGCCTGCTGTGTTGAATGGATGGCCAAACGTCAATGGCAGCCGCTGGCATTTCAGCGTGAGGCCTGGCAATCGATTGATGCCGGCAAGGACGGCCTGGTGAACGCACCCACGGGAAGCGGAAAAACATACTCCGTGCTCTTACCGCTATTAATGCGATTTCAAAGCGAAACCAAAAGCGTTGCCGACATTCGTATCATTTGGCTAACACCCATTCGCGCGCTAGCACGCGAAATACAGCTCTCCGCTGAACGTGTCATTGAAAGTGCAGGGCTACCCCTAACAGTGGGCATTCGCACAGGTGATACTTCATCAGCCGAACGCGCCAAACAGCGCAGCAAGCAACCCAACATCCTCATCACTACTCCGGAGTCGTTGCATCTCATGCTTTGCTCCAAAGGATGCAATAACCTCTTTGCCCGACTTGAAGCTGTAGTCGCTGATGAGTGGCACGATGTGATGGGAACCAAGCGCGGTGTGCAGGTTGAATTGGCCCTCAGTCGTCTGAAAACACTGGCTCCGAGCATCTGCATTTGGGGCATTTCCGCCACGATTGGTAACCTCGAGGAAGCTATGAATTGCTTGTTGGGAAAAGACCGTGCATCTGCAGGTGTCCTCATTCGCAGCAGCACGCGCAAGGCGATTCATGTTGAATCGCTCCTTCCGGCCAAAGCCGAACGACTGCCTTGGGCGGGGCATTTGGGATTGAAAATGGCAGAACATCTCATTCCCGTTATTGAGCGAAGTGAATCCACGCTCGTCTTTACCAATGTGCGCTCGCAATGCGAAATCTGGTACCGCAAGCTGCTGGAGCTTAATCCCGATTTGGCCGGTGTTATGGCAATGCACCACGGGAGCATCAGCAAGGAAATCAGGCATTGGGTAGAACAGAGCCTGCACGACGGGCGCTTGAAGGCCGTTGTTTGCACCGGGAGCCTTGACCTGGGTGTTGACTTCGCGCCCGTGGAGACCATCATCCAAATTGGCGGCCCAAAGGGAATCTCTCGCTTCGTGCAACGTGCCGGCCGCAGCGGTCACCGTCCGGATGCCGCAAGCACCATTTATTTTCTTCCTACACACTCGCTTGAACTCATCGAGGCCTCGGCGTTGCGTCAAGCCATTGCCGAGGATTTTCTGGAAAGTAAAACTCCCCTTTACCTGTGCTTCGATGTGCTGGTGCAATACCTCGTCACACTTGCCACCGGCGATGGTTTCGATGCCCGGACTGTACTCAACGAAATACGCAACACCCTCTGCTTTGAAGCCATCACCGACCAGGAATGGCATTGGGTACTGGGCTTCACTACCAATGGTGGCCATGCCTTAAGAAGTTATGATGACTACCATAAACTCACGCTCATTAATGGGCGCTACCATATTTCATCAACGCGTCTGGCACGCCGACATCGGATGTCGATTGGCACCATTGTCAGCGATACCTTGATGGCCGTCAAACTCAGCAAGGGCGGATTGCTCGGTTATGTGGAAGAATCGTTCATCACGCAACTGAATGAAGGCGACAATTTCTGGTTTGCCGGCCTCAACCTGGAAATTATTCGCATCAAAAACATGGTGGCATTGGTGCGGAAATCCAAACAGCCCAAAGGAAGAAGCCCCGTGTGGCTCGGAGGACGATTGCCGCTCACCAGCAACATGAGCATCATGCTGCGCAGAAAAATGGAAGAGGCTGCGTTGATGAGCGAAACATCTTCTTTGCCTTCAGATACTGAACTGAACTTCATTCAGCCTATCATTCAACTGCAGCAACAACGATCACATGTTCCGCTTGGCGACGAATTGCTCATCGAACTTTTTGAAACCAAGGAAGGATTCCATGCACTGTTCTATCCGTTCGAAGGGCGCGCGGTGCATGAAGGATTGGCGTCTTTGATTGCTTATCGTTTGGGGAAAATTTATCCCTGCAGTTTCTCGCTGGCCTATAACGATTATGGCTTTGAGCTCTTAAGTGATCAACCCATTCGACTTGAAGAAGGTCTGCAAAAAGGTATCCTGGAAGTTGACAACCTTGAACGAGATATGCTGGCCGGTATCAATAGCAGCGAACTTGCACGCAGGCGATTTCGCGATATCGCAGCCATTGCCGGACTTGTTTTCAAGGGATATCCCGGACAACAAATCAAGGAACGCCATCTGCAGAGTTCGTCCCAATTGATTTTCGATGTGTTTACGTCTTACGAACCCGAGAACTTATTGGTGCGACAAGCCTACGATGAAGTCATTCATCAACAACTCGAATTTTCGCGCACACAGGAGGCATTGCAGCGAATGGAAAAGCAACGACGTATCATTCGTAAACCGGAGCGACCTACTCCACTGGCTTTTCCGATTATGGTGGATCGCTTGCGCGAACAGATGAGCTCGGAAGAACTAGTAGACCGTGTTCAGCGCATGACGCTGGAATGGGACTCCTAGAAAAGCGCACTGCCCGTCATTTCTGCAGGCTGTGCGATATCCATCATCTTTAAAATAGTAGGCGCGACATCGGCCAGTTTGCCATCATGTACGCTACCCACCTCCGGATGAATAACCCACACAGGAACGGGATTAGTCGTATGCGCTGTGTTAGGCGAGCCGTCACTGTTAACTGCGAAATCAGCATTACCGTGATCGGCGATGACCACAAACGTATACCCTTGGTTCAACCCGGTTTCAACCACTTGCTTGAGGCAACGATCAGTTGTTTCCACGGCTTTTACAATCGCGTCAAACACTCCCGTATGTCCTACCATATCGGGATTGGCAAAATTCAAACAGATAAAATCTGCAGGGTTCGTATTCATCGCTTCGCAAATGGCATCGGCAATTCCCTGTGCGCTCATTTCCGGCTGCAAATCATAGGTTGCCACTTTGGGTGATGGAATCATGATGCGACGTTCACCGGTAAACTCAGCCTCGCGTCCTCCGCTAAAGAAAAACGTCACGTGCGGGTATTTCTCCGTTTCTGCGATGCGAATTTGTGTAGCTCCTGCTACTGATACAACCTCACCGAGGGTTTGTGTCAAGTTATCTTTATCATACACCACATGCACACCTCTGAATGAATCGTCGTAATTCGTCATGGTGACATAATGCAGCGGAAGGCGTTTCATGTCGTGCTCCGGAAAATCCTGTTGATGCAAGGCTTGTGTAATTTCTCTGCAGCGATCCGTGCGGAAATTAAAACAGATGACTACATCATTGGGTTGAATGCATGCCATTGGTTTTCCGTGCGCATCTGCAATAAAAGCGGGCTCAATAAACTCATCGGTGATTCCCGCGTCGTAGGCGCTTTGCACAATCGTTGAGGCCGATGTTCCGGCTGCACCGGCTCCGTTGACCATGATGTCATAAGCCTTCTTCACACGTTCCCAACGCTTGTCGCGATCCATCGCGAAATAACGTCCGCAAACCGAGGCGATCTTCACCGAACCCTTCGCAATGTGTTGTTCTATCTCGCGAATAAATCCTAACCCGCTTTTGGGATCAGTATCACGTCCATCTGTAAAAGCATGGATGTATGTTTCGACGTCTTCATAGCGATTCGCCAAATCACACAAGGCCATCAAGTGACTACTGTGGGAGTGTACTCCGCCATCGCTTACCAGACCCAGCAGGTGCACTTTGGCTCCGGATTCCTTCGCATAAGCGAACGCATTCAGCAAGGCGGCTTGCTCGAAGAACTGTCCTTCGCGAATAGCAATATTGATCTTCACCAAATCTTGATAGACCACGCGGCCGGCACCGATATTCATGTGCCCCACTTCACTATTGCCCATCTGTCCTTCAGGCAGACCTACAAACTCTCCGTCGGTGCGCAGGGTCGCATGCGGGTAAGTATTATTGAGGAAATCCGCGAAAGGGGTGTTGGCCATATAGACGGCATTACCGGCATCTGAGTTACCATTTCCCCATCCGTCGAGGATGATTAAACATGCTTTATGCTTCATGTTGAATTACGTTCATTTTGACGGCAAAGATGGTTCCTCGCGGCTGATTATCGCTGACGTCTATTTCCGCTTTATGCAATTTGGCCACGGCTGCTACGATAAAAAGTCCAAGGCCTGTGCCCGAAGACGAGCGGGTTTCTTCATTCCCGGAGCGATAAAACATGCGGAAAATATTCTTACGTTCAGCGGCGGATATTCCTTTCCCGGCATCTGCCACCGTCAAGAGCATTTTATTTTCTGTGTGCTGCAATTTCAATTTTACAGGCGATTCATTTCCGCCATATTTAAAGGCGTTGTCCAGCAGATTCACTACCAGTGCTGATAGCATTTGATCATCTCCCAGCACCGAAATTCCATCGGCTATCGCAGCTTCCAGGCGAGCCGGATACAACCGTTGGAACCGCTCTACTTCGCGCTGCACAAGCTCTGTGAAATTTAGGCTTGTCAACTCCGCTGCAGTTTGCTGCTGATCCATGCGCGTAGCCAGCAAGATGTTTTCGGTGAGCGACTGCAAGCGCTTCGTTTCTTGAAGCGCCTGCGCGGTCATCAGCTTTTTCTTTTCCTCATCGATAGCCCGTGACTGCATCGTTTCGAGAAACAATTTGACTGCTGCGATGGGTGTTTTCAATTCATGGGTCACGGCCAGCAGAAAATTTTTCTCTCGACGGGCCTGAGCCAACTCACTCGAAACAGTGCGCTTGATGTACCTGAAGCCAATGGCGAGAAGAACAAAGAAGACAACACCTTCACCGGCAACCATCCATACCTTTTTGCGCAGCATGAGATACTGAACGTTCAAATCAGTCTGCTCTGACAAAATGATTTCTGCGTTGAGTTGAATCAATTGATACCCCCACCACACGAGCTGCAGCAATACATAGACGGCCAATACATACAACACGCGTAAGGCTACTTTCTCTTTCTTCATGCTTTCGCAATTTATTTATCCCAAAGAAAAAGCCCCTTAGCGGGGCTTTTGAAGATTACTTTTTCTTTTGTTCTTTCGGAGCAATGGTTGGTTTTGCACCTTCCTTCGTTGGCACATCACCTTCCTTTCCAGGCTCACCCTTCATACCTTCCGGACGTGGGCGCGGAGCACCATCAGGCTGACGACGTGGCATACGCTTTTCGAATACCATGTGTGTAGCATCCGGCTTGCTTTCCTTGTCATAAGTCACATAGCTATGCTGAAACTTGAAACCCTGAGATGACAAGTAGTTCATGGCATCAGGCACACTTGGGAATACCATTGAACGCATATCAGACAATTGCTTGATCAATTCTTTGTCGGAGAGACCGGCCAAAATTTCGCGACCGAAATCCGCACGAATGGTTTGCACACCTGCAGGATTGGTTGCCACGATTATTTCCAGGAACAACACTTCCGGATTAGCAATGGCGAACTTGTTTTCAGGTGCTTTTGAAGCCGGTGCAACGGTTGCACCCTTGTCTTGCGCAGAAACCAATACAGGCATGGACATCAACGCAACGATAATCAATTTTTTCATCATGGATCTTTGGGTTAATTAGGCGACAAAAATAACCTCCAACTTCGGCCACTCAAAACCATGAGTAAACGGTTTCTCTAAAATGCGTTAACGCCAGGGACGGTAAAGCTTGAAATGCTCTTTGCGCCTGCCTTTTTTGAAATACAGCAAGCCAAAATCAAAGAAATCTAAACTCAGCGTGACTTCCGGCAGCGCTGCACATTCATTCCAGGCCTTTTCCATTTCCTGCGACCAGTGAATATCGTCGAGCACAAGAATGGTTTCTTCATGCGCGAAAGGCAACACTTGCCTCAGGTAACGCAGCGTAGGTTCATAGCGATGATTCCCATCGATGAGCGCAAAATCAACACGCTTCATTGTGTCCAACACGCCGGGCAATGCTTCATCAAACGGCGCAATGACCGATTCAATATTGGTCAGCCCGATGGTGCGCCATGACTCGGCCGCCAGCTTCGCAATGGAAGGAACACCTTCTACGGTGGTCACCTGAACATCCGGATGAGTGGAAGCGAGGTAGGCCGTTGTCAAGCCCAAAGACGTGCCCAATTCCAAAACGTAACGCGATTGATTTTGTAACGCCAATGATGCCATCACCTGCGCATGCCGGGGTGACTGCAAGGCTGTGCGAGCAATCGTAGAAACTTTTCGGTGAGTGTGATTATCGGTGCGGCTTCCTGCACCCAAATCATTGACTTCAATGGTTGAAGAATTTTGGAACAATTCTTTTCGACGTGCTTCTATTGCCGACTGTAAGGGAAACAGATTGCGTTTGCGCAAATCACGCGTGATGAGCTGATACACAAACGGTGAATGCACCCCGTGCGGTCCGACTGCTTTGAGTGCATGCTTACACCACGCGAGTGCTTCGAACCAACGATCAGAGGCCATGCGCGTGTATGAACTAGAGGTCGAGTTTCTTCTTGATGAGGTCGAGCTGCTTCATGAGCTCCGGCAATTTCATGAAACCAATGTATGACTTCTTGTACTCCATGATAGCAAAGGCCGGTGAGCCTTGCACGATGGTGCCGTTGTCTTTAATACTATGGGCAATCCCGCTTTGTGCGGCGATCTTCGTTCCGTCAGCGATAGTAATGTGCCCGACGATTCCAACCTGTCCGCCAATCATGCAATCGCGTCCAATTTTCGTGGAACCCGCTATGCCTGTTTGCGCGGCGATGACCGTGTTTTCGCCAATCTCCACATTGTGTGCAACCTGAATAAGGTTATCCAGCTTCACACCTTTTCGAATAATGGTGGAGCCCAGTGTGGCGCGATCAATGGTTGTGTTGGAGCCGATTTCGACATGGTCCTCAATAATCACATTGCCAATCTGTGGAACCTTCGCATAGTTGTTCTCCGCGTTGGGAGCAAAGCCGAAACCGTCGCCACCGATGATTACGCCGCTGTGAACCGTGCATTGATTCCCCACGATGCAATCGGCATAAATTCTCACACCGGGATGCAGCGTTGTGCCATCGCCTACTTTCACGCCGTCGCCAATGTAGACGTGCGGATAGATCTTGCATCCTTTGCCAATCGAGGCACGTTCACCGATGAACACAAATTCACCCAGGTAAACATCAGTTCCTACGGAAGCTGTGGCTGACACATGCGCCTTATCGCTGATGCCCGCTGCCGGCTGTCGCAATTGATTATACGCTTCCAACAATTTGGCAAAACAGGCATACGGATCGGCCACTTTAATCAATGTCAACGCGGCCGGCAATGTTTGCTCGGGTTTGAATTCCGCCGAAACGATCGCAATCGACGCTTCGGTGGTGTAGATGTATTCGGTATACTTGGGATTTGAAAGGAACGTCAGAGTGCCTGGCTTTCCCTCTTCGATCTTGGAAAGGGATGCTACGGTGACGTCAGGGTTCCCGACAATTTCACCTTGAAGCATACCGGCGATTTGTGCTGCAGAAAATTGCATGGTGCGAAGCAGAGAACGTAGTTCGTTCCTTGGGCGAATATACCGTTGAAACATGATTTACCCGAAATCAGCCGGCGATTTGCAGGCGCGCATTCAGGGCTTCCAGGCAGTGATAGAATTCGGGAAATGATTTGGATACCACCTCTGCGTTTTTGACAGTCATGTGATCTCCCGCCAATCCCATTACGGTTGCCGCCATTGCGATGCGATGATCGCGGTGTGAAAGCATCTCGGCGCGGCGCACCGCAGATGGATAAATCTTCATCTCATCATCGCGCACGACGATGCGCACATTGGCCTTGGCAAATTCTTGTTGGATCACCTTAGCGCGGTTGCTCTCTTTGTGCGTCAGTCGGCTTGCACCTTTGATCACGCAAACTCCGTTGGCAAACGCAGCGAGTACCGCCAGTGGTGGAAACAAATCGGGACAATCCGTTGCATCAAATTCGAAGGCCTGAATCTCCGACTCCCATACGGTGATGCTTGAGTCCTGAATTCTGAATCGCACGCCCGCCAATTTTAGCACATCCAAAATCACCCGATCTGCTTGAGCGGATTGCGCATCGAGGTTATCGACCGTCACACCTTGCTCTGCACACAGCGCCCCTGCTACCAGCAGAAAAGCAGCGCCGCTCCAATCGCCGGGCACGGTGATGTCGATGCCGCTAATCGCCTTAGGCTTGATATGAAACTCAGTGAACGCGGTATCATGGGTGATATCCACTCCAAACCGCTGCAGAATTTGAATCGTTAAACCGACATAAGGCTTGCTTTTCAAATCCACCGCCTTCACCGTAATCGGATCGGATGCGCGCGAGGCCGCTATCAGCAAGCCCGTCAGGTATTGCGAAGAGACGGATGCATTCAAGGTTATTGTACCGCCGTGCAGTGGGCCACAAACCGTGATGGGTAGACAGCCTTCATCACTTTGCACGCTCACACCGGCGCTGCTCAATGCTTCAATGAGATCATCGAATGGTCGACCTAGTAAGGTAGCATGACCTTTCACGGTGATGGGCTGCTCATACAACGCCGCAATCGACAGGAACATGCGCGAGGCAAGACCTGATTCACCGCAATCAATCATTTCTTTCGGGTTGCGAATCCCGGAGGCAAATGCGTGCGGAAAGCCGCCCTTAATTTCCACTGTGTTGCCTGTGCGTGTGATCACAGCACCAAGATCCTGGGCCACTTGCAACGCGGCATTGCAATCGTCGCTATTCGGAAATGAACGAATGGTGGTGGTGCCTTTGGAAAGCAACGCACACGCCACAATGCGCTGCGCATCACTCTTGCTGCCGGGCGCCGCAACCCTGCCCGAGAGAACGGATGGCAAGGCTTCTACCTTCATTTTACGCCGATGTAAATACTGGCAATTCCGCCGCTGAGGGGAATGCACTGGCAATCCTTATAACCGAGACTTTCCATGAGATCGGTGAATTTCTTTCCCGCAGGAAAAGCATCCACGGATTCCGGTAAATAGGTGTAAGCGCGGCTATCCTTGGAAACCAGCTTACCAATACCGGGCATGATGTATTTGAAATAAAACGTGAAGAGTTGCTTGATCGGGAACTTCGTTGGACGTGAAAACTCGATGATGATGCCCGTTCCACCGGGCTTCAACACGCGCAGCATTTCACTCATTCCCTTGCTCAAGTTTTGAAAATTGCGCACCCCGAAAGCGACCGTGAACGCATCGAAATGATGATCGCTAAAAGGTAAATTCTCGGAGTCCGCCAGTTGCAAAACAATTTGGTCGCCCATACCGCGCTTGGCGATTTTCTTGCGACCAACCTCCAGCATACCGGCGCTAATGTCCACGCCAACCACTTTGGCATCGGGCATTTTCATGCGAATGGCTTCAATGGCGAAATCGGCTGTGCCGGTGGCGACATCCAGAATAAGCTTCGGATTTTTTTTCTTGAGAATTCGAATGGCTTTCTTGCGCCACAACACATCGATGCCGAGTGAAAAAAAGTGATTGAGGAAGTCGTAAGAATGAGAGATGTTGTTGAACATCTCAGCCACCTGCTGCTTCTTTTCTCCCTGGGCTGAATACGGTTTTACTTCTTGCACGCTCGATAAACAGAATTAGAGCACGATTTGTTCGTCAATCATTTTCGTCAACGCCTCTGCGCGTAGCAACTCCTTGTCAATGGGCACAACGCCCACCTTCTCACATACCAATCCTCCGGCGATATTCGCAAGGGCAGTGTAGGTTGTAGGTTCAGCGCCTGCAGCCATCGCCAATGCGGCTACGCTAATTACAGTATCACCGGCACCGCTTACATCCAGGATTTCGCGCGGATGCGCCTTCTCGTGATGAAAACCGTCGGCGGTCTTGGTAGCAACTCCCAGTTCAGAAAGCGTCACCATGGTCACGTCATTCTTCAGGGAAGCTTCCAGTTTGAGGATGGCACTTTGAAGCGCTTTGAAATCATTTTTATCAAACTCCATCTTCACACCTTCCCGCAATTCTTTGAGATTCGGTTTGAAAAGGGAGGCGCCGTTATAGGCAAAGAAATTCTCCTTCTTGGGATCAACGGCAGTTGGAATGGAACGCTCATTGGCCCAGGTCAGCACTTGCGCGATGACCTTTTCGGTGAGCACGCCCTTGTTGTAATCTTCGAATATGATGACATCAATTTTTTGACGCTCGAGGATAGTACGAATGCAATCCAACAGATGACGTTCATCGGTGGAAGAAAGCGGATTGGTATTTTCTTCATCGATGCGCAGCAGATGATGGCCTTGGCTAATGACGCGGGTTTTCACCGTGGTCATGCGTTCAGGAGAATCTATGATGCCTTCAGTAGTAAAACCGTTTTCCTTCAACGTAGAACGAAACACATCGCCTTTTGTGCCATCACCAACGACCGATGCAATGATGGCCTTTGCGCCGAGCATCTTCACGTTTAACGCCACGTTAGCGGCGCCGCCCAAACGATTCTCGCGCTGCTGCACTTGCACAATCGGCACAGGCGCCTCCGGTGAAATGCGCTCCACCTTTCCCCAGTAGTAAGCGTCAATCATGACATCACCCACAATCAAAGCAGTGAGTGTGTTGAACTTTTCAAAGAGTGCGTTGATCTCGTTTGTTGTCATCGATAGAAAACTATTTCAATGTTGCCAGTCCGCGGGCAATGCGCTTCAATGCTTCCTTCAACGTTTCTTCCGCTGTTGCATAGCTGATGCGAATGCAATTGGGATCACCAAAAGCGTCACCGGTAACGAGCGCAACGTGTTCGGTCTTGAGCAAGTACATCGACAAATCAGTGGCGTTGTGAATGACATCATCGCCGTTGCGTTTGCCGAAATACGAAGACACATCGGGGAAGAAATAAAACGCGCCTTCGGGTTTATTGATTTTCAATCCGGGGATTTCGCTCAAAAGCGTATATACCAGATCACGGCGCTTGCGGAAGGTTTCAATCATCGGAGCAATGACTTCAGGATCGGCTTCCATCGC
This sequence comes from Flavobacteriales bacterium, assembly GCA_046304755.1. Classification (GTDB taxonomy): domain Bacteria; phylum Bacteroidota; class Bacteroidia; order Flavobacteriales_D; family Sanyastnellaceae; genus JAIBBG01. The sequence goes on along the minus strand of JBKCDO010000301.1, from coordinate 3,327 downwards.
CGCTTTAGTAGCCATTTGCGCAATGCTGTTGGCACCGCTGGTGATTTGTCCTTGCATTTTGTTGCAGGCATCGGCAATCCATTTTGGTGCACCGATGAAACCAATACGCCAGCCTGTCATAGCGAAGGCTTTCGACACGCCGTTCACCGTAATGGTGCGGTCCATCATGCCCGGAATAGCGGCGATGCTCGCCGTTTTTCCGCTGAAGTTGATGTGCTCGTAAATCTCATCGCTGATGACGTAGAGCTCCTCTTTACGCAGGATAACCTCGGCAAAGGCTTCCAGTTCGCTGCGACTATACACCGAACCCGTGGGATTACACGGTGATGAATAAATGATCAACTTCGTTTTATCATTGATCGCCTTTTCAAGTTGCGCCGCAGTAATTTTAAAATCCTGTTCAACGGGCGCAGGCAGCAATACGGGAATGCCGCCGACCAGACGCACCATTTCAGCATAACTCACCCAAAACGGGCTTGGCATGATGACCTCATCGCCCGGATTCACCAAAGCATAAATAGTATTAGCGATGGCCTGCTTGGCTCCTGTTGACACCACGATTTGATCGGCAGTGTATGGAAGACCATTGTCGCGCTGAAATTTTTCAGCTATGGCTTTGCGTACTTCCGGGATACCATTCACCGGTGGGTAGTGGGTGATGTTTTCATCGAGCGCCTTCTTAGCGGCATCCTTGATAAACTCCGGCGTATTGAAATCGGGTTCGCCCAATGAAAGGCTCACAATCGGATGGCCTTGCTGCGCCAATTCGCGGCTCAAGCGCGCCATGGCCAGCGTGGCCGACTCGTTGAGCTGACTAAGAAGATGGGATACATTGCCCGGTTTCGTCTGCGTTTGCTGCATAGTGTAATGGTTGTTCCGCAGACCAATTATTGTGGCAGGCGGAGAGCAAAAATAGAATCAAAAGCTATACAGGACGCGGAAAAATGCCGCTTAAAACTGGAAATAGATAAAAGGATGCATATCGGCCGACATGACCTGATACGCGAAGAAAATCACGCCCAGCGATATGACCGCAATGGCCGGTATGGGCAGTGATGCAAAGCGTGCACGGTAGTTTTCTTTCCATGATGCCGGAAGCCAATGGATGATCATACCCAGCGCGAATACGAGAAACACATTCGCATAGCCCCACAATACATCAGGCGCCACCGACCAATCCATGTGAAAGAAGATTTGTTCAAGCATGCTGGTGGCTGAAAGGAACTCGCTCCAGATGTCGTGCTCTTCGTTGAGGCCTGTCCAGGATGTGTTACTTCCGGCGCGGAACCACACCCGCGTGAGGGTGATGAACGAGAAGGTCAGGAAAATAGCCCATCCGCGCACCCACCATTTGTCTTTATGGTTCTCCCAGGGACTGATTTTCTTCCACAGCTTGTAAAACACCAACGCGAAACCGTTGAGCGCGCCCCAGATGATGAAGTTCCAACTTGCGCCATGCCACAAGCCGCCCACGATCATCGTAATCATGAGGTTGAGGTTGGTGGTCAGCCACGAGGCGAAGGACTTCACCCATTGCGCGATGAGCAAGGCGATGGCCATCACTGCCGCAGCTACGGCAACCACCATCCATGAAGAAGCTAAACCGGCGACAACCAACACGATGATGGTCATCGCGAAATACGTTCCGACCGACCCCGCCTTGTTACCACCGAGTGGGATGTAGAGGTAATCGCGCAGCCAATTGGAGAGCGACATGTGCCAGCGGCGCCAGAAATCGGCCACGTTGACGGCCTTGTAAGGCGAATTGAAATTCTTGGTAAGGTGAAAACCCATGAGCAAGGCCACACCTATGGCCATGTCGGTGTAGCCGGAGAAATCGGCATAGACCTGCAAGCTGTAGCCGTAAATGGCCATGAGATTTTCGAAGCCCGTGTAGGAATCCGGCTTGGCAAAAACACGATCGATGAAGTTGACCGCGAGGTAATCGGCCAGGAGAATTTTTTTCATCAGGCCGTTGAGGATCCAGAAGACTGCGAGTCCCCACTCGTGTTTGGTGAGTTGGTAGGGCTTGTAGAGTTGCGGAATAAAATCGGTCGAGCGCACAATGGGACCTGCAACCAATTGTGGGAAGAAGGTGACGAAGAAGGCAAAGTCGGAGAATTGCTTAACGGGTTTTAGGGTTCCGCGATAAACCTCCACCGTGTAACTGATGCTTTGAAACGTGAAAAACGAAATACCGATGGGCAGGATGATCTTATCGACTTCGAAGTGTGTTCCGAAAAAGCCGTTGCTCCAATAGGCCAGCGCGTTGAAGACAGTGCCTTGACTGCCCGTCATGCTGTTGTAGATATCGGTAAAGAAATAGGCGTACTTGAAATAGAAGAGCACCCCCAGATTCATCAAAATGCTCATGGCCAGCCAGCGCTTCTTGGCGGCGGCGTTGCGCTTGACGTAGATTTTTTTTCCGACTAAAAAATCCCAGATCGCCGTGAACAGCAGCAGGATGAAAAACAGTCCTGTTGTTTTGTAGTAAAAGAAAATACTGGCGACAAACAGAAAGGTGTGACGCAAGGCACGGCGGCGGTGAATGAAACCATCGACCAGCAGCACCAGGGCCAGGAAAATCCAAAAGTTGAGCGCCGTAAAAATGAAGGGCGCTTTGGGGTCAAACGCAAAGAAGGAGGTGATGTCTGACCATCCCATAGTGCTTATTGCTTGCCTTTAAACGTTAGGGTTTTGCGAGGCTTTTTATCATCCGGTGCGGGCGTCGATGCTTCTCTGCGGGGTGCATCATCCTGCCTTGGAGCATCCTCTCTCCTTGGCGCACGCTCGCGTGGAGGGGCATCATCACGTCGGGGTGCGCGAGCGGGTGCGTCTGACTTCGCTGGACGTGCCTTGGGAACAAACGGCTTATCGACCCACTCTGCCTCCTCCTTGGGTTTGGGGGCAGGCTTTGGCTTACGGTCCATCGGAGTGGGGCTGTCATCTTCTTCGGCAGCGAGCATCTTGTGCTGCGACCACTCCTCGGGTATTTCGCCTGTTTTGTTGATTTTGATTCCGAATTTGGTGAGGAGGATTTTGCCTTCTTTGAAGAGCATGCCTGCGGACTTTTTAAAAGTCTTCTTCGACATGTGCAGGCGCAATTTGATTTCCTCGGGATCGGTATCGTCGTTGAGGCGCACGTAACCGCCGTTGGCCTCAAGGTAGTTCATGATTTTCACTTTGGCGTCATCGAGCAGTTCCATGCCTTCGCGTTGCATGCTCACCACGATGTCTTTGCCTTCGACCTTGCGCACGTAGCCTTTGATTTTCTCACCGAGGCGCACGTTGTCGGTCATTTCCTGGCGGAATAACGCACCTACATAT
>JBKCDO010000300.1:0-19027 GCA_046304755.1 Flavobacteriales bacterium | reverse complement strand
GGCGTGGGGCGTTTTCATCCCCCACCCGCCACTCGCCACTTGTCATTATTTACGCTATCGTTGCATCATTGTCCTGAGTTCTCATGGCTATTCAACATGACATACTAAAGAAGTACTGGGGTTACGATGCTTTTCGCGCGTCTCAGGAGGAGGTTGTGCAGGCGGCTATCGATGGAGTGGATACCTTGGCCATGGTGCCTACCGGTGGTGGTAAATCGCTCTGTTTTCAGGTGCCGGCGATGTGTAGGGGAGGTGTTTGCCTGGTGGTATCGCCACTTCTTGCATTGATGAATGATCAGGTTCAAGCCCTTCGTAAACGCGGGCTGACAGCTCATGCCGTTAATTCATCCATGAGTTTTCGGGAGATTGACCGGGTCTTGGACAATGCGGTTTATGGCACCGTTCATTTCCTGTATGTTTCTCCCGAACGGCTGCAAAATGAGCTTTTCCTTGCACGTGTGCGAAAGATGAAATTGTCGCTCATTGCCGTTGATGAGGCACACTGTATTTCCCAATGGGGTTATGATTTTCGGCCTGACTATTTGCGCATTGGCGAATTGAGGGGGCTATTCCCGGATGTGCCGTTATTGGCTTTGACCGCTAGTGCAACTCCCAAGGTGGTTGAAGATATTCAGCAGAAATTGAGGTTTCGAAAACAACATGTAATTTCTTCGGGGTTTGCACGGACCAATCTTTCTTACAACGTATTGTATCACGAAGACAAGGATGTGAAGATTGCGGAGATACTGGAAAGGATGCAAGGGAGCGCCATTGTCTATTGTTCATCTCGTTTACGCGCCCATGCGATGGCGGAATATTTATGGAAGCGTGGAATGTCGAGTGGGGTTTATCATGCGGGACTCACCCATGATCAGCGACGCGATGCCTTTAATCGCTGGATGAAAGGCGAAGTGCGAGTGATTTGTGCCACTAATGCTTTTGGAATGGGTATCGATAAGCCGGATGTTCGCTTGGTGTTGCATGCCGACGTGCCTATGCAACCGGAAGCCTATTTTCAGGAGGCGGGTAGGGCAGGGCGTGATGGACATCAAGCACATGCGGTTCTGTTGTGGAATGACAGTGACCTTCGCCGAGCAAAGCAGCAGCTGGAGGTTAAGTATCCGTCGCATGAAAAAATTCGAGCCGTTTATCGAGCATTGGGTTCTCATTTGCAGTTAGCCATTGGTGCAGGAAAGGATGAAGTCTTTGAAATAGACTTTGGCGAAGTTGCTAAGTTGACCGACAGTAAGCCTGCCGAAGTGGTGGCAGCGCTGCAACTGCTCTCGTTAAGTGGCATTTTGTTTTTTGATGAAGGAAGTTATGCCCCCTCTCGGTTGATGTTGCTGTTGGATAAGGGTGGGCTCTATAGTTTTCAAGTAGCTCATCCCGAGTGGGAGCGATTTATCGCAACGTTGCTGCGTATGTATGGAGGACTCTTTGATCAGTTTGTAATCATTCGTGAAAGCGATATTGCGACGCAGCTGAAGTTAACGTTTTCAGAAGTGAAAAGTATGCTGGCTCAGCTTACAAGTTTGGGAGTTATTGATTACCGCGAGCAGACAGACCGGCCACGTGTTACATTTCTGGCACCACGCATGCGCGAAGAAGATGTGCGTATTCCCAAAGAGGTTTATGAGGTGCGTAAGCAAGGTGACGAGCAACGCTGGCATGCCATGGAAAATTATTTGAATCGTGAAATCTGTCGAAGCGTGCAGTTACTGCGCTATTTCGGCGAAGATTTTCCAAAGCCCTGCGGAAGTTGTGATGTCTGTCGTAATGAGGAGCGTGCAAAAAGAACAGCAAAGGGAATGCATCAACTGGAAGAAGATCTTTTTCGTTTACTGCTTACTGCGCCAATAAGCATTGAATCGGCTGTTCATGCTCTTTCACAGTATGACTCATCGCAGGTGATTGAGTTTATCCGCCGCAAGCTCGATGTGCAAGAGGTTGTGATGGATGAGCAAGGCAGGTTGGGGTTGCCCTGAAATCTGAAGTCCATGCAAGTGAGAATCTTCACTTTTTAATTCGCATATTCGTGGTTAAGCGCAATTCAATTCGGTAGCTTTGCCGCCATGTCATTTCCAAAAATTATTCTCAAGCCGGGCAAAGAGCAATCGCTGCGTCGCTTTCATCCGTGGGTGTTCAGTGGTGCTATTGCAAGCGTTGAGGGAACAGCGCACGATGGTGATATTGTTGAGGTATGCGACAGCAAAGGAGCGTATCTCGCCACAGGCCACTGCGCGGATGGCTCCATAACGGTTCGTGTGTTTTCTTTCGAAGGCTACGATGGCGGTGAATCATTCTGGCAGGGCAAATTGCAAAATGCGTTTGAACTTCGGAAAAAATTAGGATGGGTCGATAATGAGGCTACTACTATCTACCGATTGGTGCATGGCGAAGGCGATGGACTTCCCGGTTTGATTATCGATATCTACGGCAGCACGGCAGTCATTCAAACACACAGTGCCGGCATGTTCGAGCAGCGAGCTGTAATTGCGAAGGCATTGATGAGTATCTACGGCGGAAAGTTGGTCGCAGTCTATGATCGAGGCGACGAGAAAGTTGGAGGTAAGGGCACGGGCACAGCGGGTGAATACCTGCAAGGTTCGAAGCAAGAGAGTATTGCTCGAGAACATGGTTGCCTGTTTGATGTCGATTGGGAAGGTGGACAAAAGACGGGTTTCTTTATCGATCAGCGTGAAAACCGAAAGTTGCTTGGTGAGTTTTCAAAAGGAAAAAAGGTACTCAATACGTTTTGCTATACGGGTGGTTTTTCTGTGTATGCATTGAAAGCAGGAGCAACATTAGTGCATAGTCTCGATAGCAGTCAGAAGGCGCTCGATTTGGCAGTTGTCAATGCAAAGCTCAACGGTTTTGAAGCTCCTGTTCACGATGTTATCAAAGCTGATGCGGTGGAATACCTCAAGCAGCTCAAAGAAGACTACGATGTGATTGTGCTCGATCCTCCGGCATTTGCCAAGCATATGAGCGCACGCCACAAAGCGGTGCAGGGATATATCCGCATCAATGAAGCGGCTATTCGTCAGATCAAACCGGGCGGCATCATCTTCACGTTTTCATGCTCGCAGGTCATCGATAAAAAACTCTTCCACGACAGTGTAATGGCTGCGGGTATCACTGCTCGTCGCAAGGTGCGTATTCTGCATCAACTGCATCAGCCCTCGGACCATCCGGTGAGCATCTATCATCCCGAAGGAGAATACTTGAAAGGGCTCGTTATCGAAGTAGAATAACATGGAGCTGAAACCGTATCGAATAGACATTCGATTTTCTGATATCGATGTGATGGGGCATGTCAACAACGCCACATACTTCACCTATGCCGAGCAAGCGCGCATACATTTCTTTCACCAACTGGTAGGCGATGAGTGGAACTGGAACAAGCCAGGTATTCTGGTAGCGCGCAACGAAATGGATTACTTGCTTCCCATTCACTTCAATGACAAGGTCGATGTGCATGTATACTGCAAACACATCGGCAATAAGAGTTACACGTTAGGCTATCGCTACATGCGTGGTGAACAACTGTGCGCCACTGGCGCTTCAGTGCTGGTGTGCTTCGACTACGAGGAGCGCCGCACGATGGAGGTGCCGGCGCGGTGGCGGGGGTTGTTGTGGGAGTTGATGTCTTAGTCGAGTATTTCAGGTTAGGTTAAGTGTAAATCACGAATTAATATTAAGATACCCTTCTCTCGACGGGAGCGTGCGCCAGGGTAATGATTGCGTCGCTCAGCACCAATCGCAAGATTTGGGGGGCCTGATGCTCAAAAAGCTGCACTTGTCGCATTCAATTTGTCATTTTCAATTTATCTTTGTTTAAAATATAAATACCGTGCGCTCCATTCTACTTCTGGCATTCACCCTTCTTTCAATTGCTCTTTACTCTCAGGCCCCTTCTTTAATGCCTTATCAGGCCGTGGCGCGCGATGCGAGCGGTAATGCTTTGAGCAATTCGACGCTCAATGCGCGATTTACGATTCACGATGGCACAGCCAATGGCCCATCGGTGTGGCAGGAGTTACAAACGGTGAGCACCAATGCCCTTGGGCTATTTACTGTTCAGCTTGGCAGTAACGTCGCCTTAAATAGCGTGAATTGGTCCGTTGGAGGCAAGTTCATGCAAGTTGAAATTAATATCGGGCAAGGCTTTGTTGATATAGGTACACAGCAGTTGTTGAGCGTGCCATATGCGATTTATGCTGCCACAAGCGGCAGTTCTACACCTGGTCCGCAAGGCCCTGTCGGTGCTACAGGCGCTCAAGGTCCAATCGGATTGACGGGTCCTGCCGGCCCTTCCGGTGCTACAGGCGCTCAAGGCCCAACCGGATTGACTGGGCCTGCTGGCCCTGCCGGTGCTACAGGCGCTCAAGGTCCAATCGGATTGACGGGTCCTGCGGGAGCCACCGGGGCTCAAGGGCCTATTGGATTAACGGGCCCTCAAGGACCTGCCGGTGCCGGACTTTCTAACGGAACGGTTACGAATCAACTCATGTATTGGAATGGCTCGTCGTGGGTGACGCTCAACCCGGGCAGCGCGGGGCAAGTGCTTACCTTATGTAGCAATGGACTATTATGGACTAATGGAGGTGTTTGCCCTGCGGGTATTACTTCCCTCAACTGCGCAAGTTCTTCAAATACAGGAACGCTTACAGCGGGCTCATCAGCATCGGGTGTAAGCAGTAACGTGCCATATACGGGAGGTAATGGTGCGAACTATAGCTCTCAGAGTGTGAGTTCAACGGGTGTTGCCGGCCTAACCGCAGTGCTTGCTGCGGGCACGTTAGCTAATGGTTCAGGCACTTTGAATTATACGATAATTGGTACTCCAAGCGGAAGCGGCAATGCGAGTTTTGCGCTGAGCCTGGGTGGGCAGAGTTGTACGCTCACAATCGGCGTGAATCCAGCGGTTGCAACAATCTCCTCGCTCAACTGCGCAGGTGCTTCCAACACGGGTTCGCTCACTGCTGGCACTTCAGCTATTGGAGTGAGCAGCGCTGTGAATTACACAGGAGGTAATGGTGCAAGTTACAGCTCGCAGAGTGTGAGCTCTACGGGTGTCACAGGTTTAACCGCTGTTCTTGCATCCGGCACGCTGGCCAATGGTTCCGGCACATTGAGCTATACGATAATTGGCACTCCAAGCGGAAGCGGCAATGCGAGTTTTGCGTTGAGTCTGGGTGGGCAGAGTTGTACACTTACGCGAACTGTGAATGCGGTCGTCGCTACCATAACCTTTTTTGATTGCATCGGCGCAGTGAACAACGGTTCGCTCACTGTTGGCTCGGCAGCTAGTGGTGTTAGTAGCAGTGTGCCTTATACGGGAGGTAATGGTGCAAACTACAGCTCGCAGAGTGTCAGCTCATCGGGTGTTACCGGCTTGACGGCTGTTCTTGCAGCAGGCACATTGGCCAATGGCTCAGGCTCATTGAACTATACGATAACCGGTACACCAAGTGGAGTCGGTACTGCGAGTTTTGCGTTGAGCCTGGGCGGGCAGAGTTGCACGCTCACGCGAATTGTGGCCGGTTCAACAGCTCATAGTTGCGGAACCCTCAATGTGCATAATCCTTCGCTTACATACGGAACCATGACCGACCAGCAAGGCAATGTATACAAGACTATTATTATTGGTGGGAAGGAGTGGATGGCCGAGAATCTGAAAACGAGCGTTTACCGAAATGGCGCTGCCATATCGACGAATTTAACCGATGCCACTTGGCAAACTACGACCAGTGGAGCCTGGGCGTATTGTAATAACGACGTGAATTACACCTGCCCCTACGGTAGGCTTTACAATTGGTATGCGTGCGTTGATTCTCGACAATTGTGTCCTTCGGGATGGCATGTGCCAACGGATTTGGAATATAGTACGCTTATTAATTTTCTCGACCCGCTTGCACAAGGCGGAGATGTCAATACAAATAATGCAGGTGAAAAAATGAAAAGTACAGGCACTATCGAAGCGGGTACGGGTGTTTGGTATGCACCCAACTCAGGTGCCACCAATTCCAGTGGTTTTTCTGCAGTCACCGGGGGGGTGCGCTTCTTCACAGGTAGCTATTTCTGGTTGGGCCAATTTGGCTATTTATGGAGCTCAACCACTTTCGATACCGACCAGGCCTGGTTCCGTGTGCTAGATTACAGCAGTGGTGGCGCGGTTCGGAGCCTTCAAAATAAGCATAATGGGTTTTCAGTTCGTTGCGTCAGGGATTAGCCATTCCGAAGAAGGTGCTTGGCAATTTCTCCCATGGCCCGAACGACGTAGTGGGCGACAGTCATACTCACTGTGGCGTTAGGCCTCAAACCCATCACCTTCGGAGAAGTGAGCACAGTATGAGCATTCCTAGAAATAGTTGACACTGTTCTAAATTCATCCTGTCTAGACTCACACGTCAACGATTTTCCCCAATCCTACAATCCTATTTCACCTCCAGCACCATTACCGACCTGGGTGCCAACACCAACTCTTTCTCAAGGGCAAGCTCTCGCCGACTCAGGATATCTCTTCCGACTTTCACATTTCCCAATCGTTCGCTAAAGCGACTCAGGTTAAGTGTATGTGTTTTGTCGTTTCCGTTGTACACGCACATCACGGTGCGCTTGTCGTCATAGCGGAAATAAACATAGGTATTGTCTTCGGGAACGAACTGCATAAGTTTCGATTGGCCCAGCCAAGGGTTTGACTTTCGCCATGTACCCAGAATGGAACAGAAGTCGAAGGCCTCTTGTTCTTTGGTGTTGCGTCCGGATGAAGAGAATTTATTCGATGCGTCACCGGGCCAACCACCGGGAAAATCTTCGCGCACTTTGGCATCAGGATCCGAGAAGTTTTTCATCAAAATTTCGGTACCGTAGTAAATGGATGGAATACCGCGCAGTGTGTAGAGCAGGGCAATCCCCATCTTGAAACTTGACATGTCTTCCCCCATCATGCTGTAGTAGCGGCTCAGGTCGTGGTTGTCCAGAAAGGTGACAAGGTTGTTGGGCTCTTTGTAGAGAATGTCGTGCGCAAGGGTTAATTCAATGCGACGAAATCCTTCCTCCCAACCAAAGTTCTCACGCAATCCTTTGGTGATGGCATAATAAAGTTGAAAGTCGGTAACGGAATGCAACGATGAGTTGAAGTCTTTCTTCACAGCTGCCTCTTCAGTGAACCACGCTTGCACAGGCGAACCTTGCACCCATGTTTCACCAAACAAGAAGAAGTCGGGATATTCCAATCGCATAGCTTCATCGAGTTGTTTCATGAAGGACTGATCGGGGTAGGCGTAGGTATCAATGCGAAAGGCATCAATCCCGGCATATTCCACCCACCACAGCGAATTTTGAATAAGGTAACGTGCCAGATGAGGGTCTTGTTGATTGAGGTCGGGCATGTGTTTGTCGAACCATGCGTTGGTCATGATGTCGCGGTCGCTTTTACTGGCATAGGGGTCCATCAATGTCTCAGCGCGGTAGCTCGTGCGAGTGAACTGCGGAAACCAATGTACCCAGCTGCTATCGGGCAGGTTCTTGAACAGGTGGTGCTCGTTGCCCCAGTGATTGTAAACAACATCCCAAATCACCTTGATGCCCTTTTGGTGACAGTCATTGACCAGTTGTTTGTAGGAATCATTGGTGCCCAGTCGCGGATCTACTTTGTATAAATCTGTCGCCGCATAGCCATGATAGCTTTCGTAAGGCTGGTTGTTTTCAAGCACCGGATTGAGCCAAAGCGCAGTTACTCCCAACTGCGAGAAATAATCCAAGTGGTTTGCAATGCCTTGGATGTCGCCCCCATGTCTCGACTTGAGTTCGGTGCGATCTGCTTTGGGTTCGAGCATCCCTGAATTGTTGTCGTTGGATGGAATTCCATTGGAAAAACGGTCGGGAAAAACCAGGTAGATGAGATCAGATCCGTCGAGTCCTTTTTGGGGTTGTGCAGCTCTGCGTTCAATGGGAAAGTAGTAGCTGTAGTCACTGCGAGAGGAGGCAAAGCGGAATTCCAAATTTCCTGCAGGACAATCCGGCGCAATTTCGATTTCAACCAACACATAATCAGGGTTAGGGAGTTGTGTTGAATGGAGGATTTTGCAGTAATTACTTTCAAGCGATGGCTTACATTTTCCAATATAATCGGCGTTAAACAGAATCTCCACCTTATTATGTTTCATACCTGTCCACCAGTTGGGCGGGTCTGCGCGCACTACGCCTTGTGCATTGATGTTGTTTAAGAAGCCTTGCAATAGGATTAAACAAGTGATGAGCAAGTGTGGAAAATATCGTTTCATAAAAAAATAAATCGGTGTGCTTGACAAATGCGAAAGTATCTACATTTGGCACAAAGTGTTCAAAGTACACGAACTATCCAATTAACAAAAACAATTATGAAAAAAATCTACTTAAGTCTTTTGAGTGTGATGGTCATGGCGGGCGTTTCGGCGCAGACTGCGGTGACATTTAATGTGAGCATGCTTCCTGTTGGTATGTCTGACAGTCTGCATGTTGTGGGTAACTTCCAAGATCCGAACTATGATAATGTTGCGGAGAACCCCAATTACGTAAACTGGACTCCTAGCGATGTTTCAGGTATCATGACTGATGACAATATGGACATGGTATACACAACTACGCTGTTGTTGCAACCCGGACGTTATGAGTTCAAGTTTGTCAATGGTAATGATTGGCCTTTTGCTGAAAATGTACCACAGACTTGCACAGTAGAAGTGAATGGAAACAGTAACCGCCAAATCATGGTGGGCAATGATCCTGTTTCTTATTCGGTATGTTATGGTGAATGTGCCGATTGCGGTCAAAGTGCAATCCGTGTTCGTGTTGACATGAGCACAGTGGACTTGGATGCTGATGGTATTGGCGGCGAACCCGGAGAGGACGTTCACCCAACAGGTGTTCACATGAACGGAAGTTTCAATGGCTGGGACCCTAATGTTTTCATTCCACTTCAAGACTGGGACGGAAACAAAGTATGGGAAGGGTTAATCGCAACCTTCACTGCTGATCCAATTGAGTTTAAGTTTATCAATGGTCCTTCATGGGACTTCCCGAATGAAACAATCAGTGGTCCGTGCGGTGCAGGAAATGGAAACCGTTTAGTGACCATTACCGATGCCAACACGGTACTTCCTGTGTTCTGCTGGAGCTCATGTGACCCATGTTCACAGCCTGTGCCTGTCACTTTCCATGTAGACATGAATGCTTCGTGTGCGGATACTTCTCCCGGTGTTAATTTGATGGGTACTGTAGCTGATTGGGCAACCGGAGCTCCTATGTCAGATGATGACGGCGATGGTGTTTGGACCCTTACCTTGAACCTAGCTGCCGGTAACTACGAATACAAGTTCCGCATTGGTGATGGTGGTTGGGAAGGTATTGGTAACCGTCAATTGACGGTTGTTGCAGAGACTCCGCAGGATCTTCCTGCTGTATGTTTCAATTCTGCTGAGCCTTGCGGAGCAGTTGTAGCGCCTGGTGATGTTACTTTCCAAATTCGTCCGGGAGCTTTGACTTTAGATGCAGGAGAAGTGATGTGGGTAATGGGTGATTTCACTCAGCCTAACTGGCAGGATGGTGCGCTTCAAATGGAAGATAATGACGGCGACGGCACTTGGTCTGTAACAGTTCCGCAAGTATGTATCAGTTCTATTTTCTATAAGTTCCGCGCCGGTGCTCCGGGTGGTACTGATTTCACGGAAGAAACAGCTGATTTCTCTGCTATTGGCGGATGTGGCGTTGACAATGGCACCTTTAGCGATAACCGTCAGTTGGTGCGTGCAGATGGCAACCCAATCACCGTTTGTTGGACTTTCGATACGTGCGAGGCTTGCGGTCCGACAGCAGTAGAAGAGGCAGAAGTTGCAGCCAACCTTCAGGTTTACCCTGTTCCTGCTGAAGATCAATTGAACGTTGCCTTTAACGTGATTGGATCGGAGCGCGTGAAGTTGACGTTGATCAACAGCCTTGGTCAAACTGTAATCGAGGAAAACTTAGGCCTTGTGAATGGTCAGAAATTAGTTGTTTTGAATACCGAGAATATCGCCGGCGGTATGTATGCACTGACCCTGACAAACGGTTCACACACACAAGTGGTGAATGTGATTGTTAAATAATTGAATTTGAGCGGAGAATAGTGTTCTCTCCTGTCATTAACGGCCTCGGTAGAACCGAGGCCGTTTTCTTTGCAAGAATGTTTAAAGAAAAATTTTTTCCACTAACCTGACCTCCTATATTTGGCGGTTGAAACAAACATTAATCTGTATCCAAACCAAACAACTCATGAAGAGAGTATTACTTTTTATCGCTTTGATCGTTGGTGGTTATTCCATTACCAATGCTCAGGTGACAGGAATTTCTGTTGAGCCTTTCTACACCGCAGATGGTTCTGTGGCTAACTATCCGGCCGGACATACCACATGGAGAATTTATGCCAACACCACCAACGCAACGGACCGTGTTACAACGGTTTCCGGTGATTCGAACAACCCACTTTCACTGTCAGTAGGTGGCCAAGGAATCTGGAATTTCCAGGTGGGTGGTGCAACAGGCGATGCTGCAACCTGCCTTATTTACACTCAGCAACCGCTCGCTGAGTATGATTCTTACATGACTATCGGCATCACTTGCAACGGAGACGGTGCAGCAAATCCGGTGTACAAAGCGGAAGACTCTAACCAGGCTTGGCAAAACCAGGCATTCGCAACTACTCCTTATGGATCAGCGAGCGAGTTCGTGGTGAACACGCCCATTGGAGGCGCTTGGTTCGTTTTGACAGACAACCCGGGCTGTATTGCAGGCACATCGAATAAGGTACTGCTCGGTCAGATTACTACCGATGGTGACATTTGTGGTATCTTCAACCTACAGGTTTTCCCTAACTACACCGGTGCAGGTTCTGAAGCAATTTCTCAGACATTTGAATTCTCCAGCAATCCCGGTTGTACTCCCGGTTGCACAGATAACACGGCGCTTAACTTCAACGAATCAGCAACCTACGATAATGGTCTTTGCTTGTTTCAATGCGATTTGGATTTGACAGCGACTCTTACAGCAAGTCCTTTATGCTATGATTCAAATGAAGGTGCGATCTCTGTTGTTGCAACGGGTGCACAGAGTTTCTATGAATTTTTTGTAGATGGAGTGAGTTTGGGCTTATCCGATGATGGAACTGATTCATTTGTTGGTCTTGGTAATGGAGTATACAACTTAGTAGTGCGTGACACGCGTTTTGACAATCCTTTGGCAAACCCGGATGGTCTCGCTTGCGAAGCTGATTCATCCATCACCATCAACACACCTGTCATTACATTGAGCGGCAGCGTTGGAGCAGCGATCGAATGTGCAGGTGACAACAATGGTTCTGTATCAACCCCTGCAGGTAACTACGGTGGTGGAACAGGTAACTTGTCTTTCGCGCTTTACACGGCTGCAGGTAACGCAGTTGTGGATGGAAACAACGATCCGGTAGTGGTAAATACACCGAACTACACAGGTCTGACTCAAGGAACATACTACTTCGTAGCTACTGATAATAGCGGCTGTTCAGCGCAAGGAAACAACTTCAGCATTACTGCGCCTGCTGCCATCTTCATGGAAGCTTCAGCGACGGGAGTTGGAGCGTGCTACAATTCAACCGAGGTCTCAAAGCAAATCACTTGGTTCGGTGGAACGGGCGATGTGAATTTCTCTCTGGTTAACGATGGTACTTATCCGATTGATGGTGGAACAGCCAATTTCAGTGTGATTGTACCTGTAGGTGAGAATACCATCTATGCTATGGATGCAAATGGTTGCACAGCGGAGTATACGTTTACAGTGGCTGGAGCTCCGGCTATCATCATCGATGCCCAAATCGATGGTCCTTCATGTAATGGTGATACCGACGGTACGGTTACCGTTGCCGTTGATGGCGGTACCGGTGCATTCACCTACAGCTTCAACGGTGGTGCTTACACAGCTGTGAATTCCATCGGAGATTTGGGTAATGCAACAATTGTCGTAAGTGTTCGTGATGCTAACGACTGTGAAGCTTCTCAAACGGTAGAAGTTGTAGAGCCGGGTGTTCTTGGTGCAGATGTTACCACGAATAATATTTCTTGTAATGGTTTGATCGATGGTGCTATCAACATTGAGGCTGTCGGCGGAACATTCCCATTCACCTACGCGCTGAATGGTACACCTACCAATGCAGATACTAGCCCAAGCTTCACCGGTCTTGGTTCAGGTTCATATACTGTAAACATTATCGATGCCAATGGGTGTGCATATGTTGCTGCATCAGCAGAGAACATTACTGAACCATCTGCAGTTGAGGCTACAGCAACTACTTCAGATGTTGATTGCTTTGGAGATAACAGCGGTGAAATTGCGGTAACGGCGACAGGCGGTACAGGCTCTTACGCTTACAGTGTTAATGGCGGTGCTCTGTCAACGGCCAATCCAATCACCGGACTCGGAGCAGGTACTTTTGAAGTCACTGTTTATGATGCCAACCAGTGTTCTGCAATTGTTGGTGGTTTGACCATCAGCGCTCCGGCTGCGGCACTTTCAATCAACGGTTTGTCAGCTAATCCAATCGATGAAGATGCCGGAGGTAGCAGCCCTTACTCTGTAAGCGGCGGTACTGCACCTTATCAGTATTCATGGAATGGTCCCGGAGGATTCAGCTTTAATGGTCAGGATTTGACCGGCTTGACAACGGAAGCTCAGGCAGGTGACTATGTGTTGACAGTAACCGATGATAACGGTTGTACAGTTTCTCAAACAATCATGGTTACCGGTGTGAATGAGTTGGGTCGTGTTTATGCAATCTCCATGTATCCTAACCCGAACAATGGTCAATTCTTGATGAATATCGAGGGCTTGGCCGGTGAAACAATGGCTTACACAATCATCGACAACAACGGTCGTGTGATCATGACCAAGGACATGGGCAATGTGAGCGCAACGCGCGTTGAGTCAGTAGACATGATGGGTGCTGCTGCAGGTGTATATCAAGTACGTCTGCAAATTGGAAGTGATGTTCACAGCATCCGCTTCATTGTTCAGTAATCGAAATTTTGCAAATAGAAAAGGGTCGCTTCGGCGACCCTTTTTCGTTTACAAGATTGTTTCGGTGAGCATCCATCCTGTGATGCTCATGCGATCACGATGGGTGATCAACACTTCATGTTCTTTCTCGCTAAGGAAAATGGCTAGAGTGCCCAATTCGGGTCGAATGACAGCTGCCTCACGCTCGTTTTCGTAAATGATCAACTCTCCACCGTCATTGGTCTGCCATTCGGTGTTTAAATACAATACAAACGAAACAATTCTGGACGAACCTGTGCGGTGTCTGTCGACATGGCGCTTGTAGAAGCTTCCCGGAGGATAGTGTGTATAATGACATTCGAAATCACGAATACCGAGATAGAAGTTGCGATTCAGTTCGGAAATAACTTCTTGAAGCATTTGAAATACTGCTGCTGTATGAGGAAGCGCTGAATCTGAAGCTATCCAATGGATGTAGTCTGTGCGCTGCGAACTATTCACCTGTGTCGATTCTTGCTTGCCAATGGCTGCTTGTTTGAAGCCTTGCTGAAGCTCGGTGTCCAGTAATTCTTCTCTCACAGCGTTGGCAGTGCTTTCGTCCAGAAAGTTTTTCCATTCATAGAAGCCTTCTTTTTCAAAGGCATTCAGCAGGTCGGTGACTTCCATGATGTTCGTCAATTTTGCGGTTAAGATAAAGCGACAAGGTCAGAGGCTTTTACTTTTGGGTTAAGGAAACCGCTTATGCAAGAACAACAGATTGTTTGGGTGACCGGTGCCAGCAGAGGTATTGGCCATGCCATAGCCTCTCATCTTGCCCTTCAGGGTTGTCAAGTTGTTGCGTGTGCAAGAACACTACCGCAGCATTTACCATCCAATGTGTGGCCAGTGCAGTTGGATGTCACTAATGAACAGTCAGTGCAACAGCTTCTCGATGAAATAATCAAGCGATATGGTCGAGTGGATGTGCTTGTGAATGCTGCCGGACTAGGGATGATTGGCGCTGTAGAAGATACCACTGATTCAGAGGCTCGAGCGGTTTTTGAGACCAATGTCTTTGGCGTTTTGAATACCTGTCGCTACGCGGCACCGATAATGCGCCTTCAAGGTAGAGGTAAGATTATCAATATCACATCCATGGCAGCGCAAATGGCCCTTCCATTTCGGGGTGTGTACTGTGCCAGTAAGTTTGCTGTGGAAGGATTTAGTGAATCGCTCAGTCAGGAGTTACGGCGAAGCGGTGTCGCGGTAGTTATTGTTGAGCCCGGGGATGTGCGCACTGAAATCAATCATCATCGTGTAGTTGTTGCCGGTGTTAGTCCTGCTTTGCGACGTGATTATGACCGTATTCACCAACAAGTGAATCAAGAGGTCAACGGGGGTATTCATCCGCAACAAATAGCGCTGGAGGTAGGCAAAATTCTTAAACTAAGCAATCCGAAGTTGCGCTACCGTATTGCGCCTCCCATGGCTCATTGGGCTTATAGGCTGATGAAACTCTTGCCGGATAGATTCTTCGAAGGACTGATCATGCGACATTACGGAATGAGGCAATAAAAAAGGCTGCCCTTCGCAGAGCAGCCTTTTGAATGGGGCAAAGCCTATTATTTTTTCTTCTTGTCTTCCGTTGTTTCAGGCGCATCAACATTGGCCTTGATGGTAATCATCGATTGAATAGGATCAGTATTGGCTGTGATGGTTACTGTTTTAGCCTGGTCGCCTTTCTTGCCTGCAGAGTTGAATTTCACTTTCATATCGCGTGTTTCTCCTGCAGGAATTGGATCTTTTGGATAATCAGGAACAGTGCAACCGCAAGAGCCATGCGCTTCTTCGATAATCAAAGGTTCCTTACCGGTGTTGGTGATTTTGAAAACACATTCAACCTGGTCACCCTGTTTGATGGTTCCGAAATTGTGTTCTTTCTTGTCGTAGGCCATGGTTGTTTTTGCTCGGGTTTCCGACAACTTGGTTTGGCTTCCATTACCGTTATCAGTGGCTCCCATTGCATTGTTTGTTGCTGCAGAAGACGCGTCAGTTCCTGCGGGCGCGGTTGCTACTTCTACGGGACGACTTTCGATCTCATTACCACTCTTTTTGAATTGGGTGTAACCGAGAAATCCAAGGGCTCCGGCAACTACCACCAGAATTCCTACTTTTAATCCATTACTCATCGTATTGTGTTTTTTAGTTTGATTTTGATTTACAAATTTAACAAGGCTATTTGAAATCGGAATAGGCCAATTTCATCTTTTCAAACGTACCATCTTGAAGAACTTGAACGGCTTTTTTTAACGCCGGATTAAGATCATTGATAATGACGTAAAATGCTTCGTTGTCGTAAAGGTTGCGCGCAATCAAGGCTTTCGTGCGAAGACGAATGGCGTGTTCCGAAGTCTTGAACTGGGCCTCATTGAAAGGGACGTCCTTTTTGGTGAGCATATCGATCATCTCCGTCATGGCGTTTTCCGGAAGTTCGTATTTCGCCGTGAACGCCTTGATGTCTGGATACTTTTCCAGCAGCGCCGCTCTTTGTGCATTGGTGTAATTCATCACCCAATCATTATTCACACCGGTGCGCAACATTTCGCTGAAGTAGTTACTGTTTTCAGAAGTGTCCAGAGGCACGAAAATGTCGGGCAAGATGCCACCACCGCCATAGACGGTGCGTTTTTTTAAGTTGGTATAATACTTCAAGGAGTCAGGAAGGTTGAGGCTATCCAAACTGAACAGCTCTCCGTTTTTGAAGCGCTTTTCCTTGTCTTTCTCGTATTCTGCCAGTCCGTCCTCGTACGATTTCTGGATGCAACGTCCAGAAGGAGTGAAGTACTTCTGCACGGTTAGGCGCACCATACTGCCATCGGGCAAGCGCACGGGGCGCTGCACCAGGCCTTTACCGAAAGATCGGCGACCGATGATTAAACCGCGATCCCAGTCCTGAACCGCACCGCTAAGGATTTCACTGGCAGAGGCTGATGACTCATCGATAAGGACAATCAGCCTTCCTTTTTCGAAGATGCCTTTTTTCTCAGGATTGGCGCGTCGCTCATCGCGTGGGAAGGAGCGACCTTCGGTGTAAACCAGCAAGCGGTCTCCTGAGATAAACTCATCACACATTTCAACAGCAATATCCAGCAAACCACCACCATTATCCTGCAAATCAATCACGAGGTCTTTCATGCCTTCAGCGCGCAATTCGGTGATGGCTTTGCGCATTTCTTCGGCCGTTGTTTGTGCGAATCGGCTGATTTTGACATAGCCGATTCCGGGTGCTACCATGTAGGAGGCATCAGACGAATAAATGGGGATTTTGTCACGAACGATGGTGTAGTAGTAGAGGTCGGATTCTCGGTTTCGTTCAATACCAACGGTCACTTTAGTACCCTTCGGTCCTTTGAGTTTTTTCATGACGTCGCTATTCTTGATGCCAATACCGGCAACGTTTTCGCCATCGATTTTTACGATTTTATCGCCACCGCGAATGCCCAGTTTTTCGGACGGTCCGCCTTGGATGGGCTCAACCACCAAAATGGTATCATGCAATATTTGGAACTGCACGCCGATGCCGTCGAAACTTCCCTGCAGTGGCTCGTTGGCGCTTTGCACTTCCTCTTTGGATAAATAAACCGAGTGCGGGTCAAGCTCTTCGAGCATGTGGATAATGGCCTTTTCGGTTAATGCTGCGGCCTGCACTGTGTCGACATACATCAGGTCGATGTAATTGAGCAACGTGGCAAATTTCTCGGTTGTTTCAGAAGGATTTTTGATTTGGGCTGACGTCTGCAGCGAGCATACTGCAGAAAACAATGCGCCGAGAATGAACTGTTTTTTCATAAAAATCATCGTGCGGTAAAAGTAGAAGGATAAACCCTTGGCAAAGTATAAAAATTGGTTAATGGCCAAGGTTGAGTGAAGGATGAATTATTGCAATTGATGATGAATAAAATCCTCAACACAAGTTGGTCCGAGAATACAACAGGCATTTATGAGCAATTATTATTGTGGTAATCGAAAATTGAAGTTCCTCCAAGATATTTGCCCAAAGCCCCACCGTTATGATTCTCCTTGATGGTTTAGCCACTTCCAAACAGATAAAGCAAGAAATTGCCGCAGAAGTGCGTCAACTCCAGGCTCAGGGTCATCGTGTTCCTCATTTGGCTGCTGTGCTTATTGGAGAAAATGGAGCCAGCCTGACTTATGTGAATGCCAAGGTTAAGGCTTGTGAGGAGGTGGGATTTCAGTCAACGCTTGTGCAGCGATCGGCGGATATCAGTGAGGTCGATTTATTGAAGTTGGTAGATGAGTTGAATAACAATCCTGACATCGACGGCTACATTATTCAATTGCCCTTGCCCAAGCATATCAATGAGCACAGAGTACTATTGGCCATCCATCCGGAAAAGGACGTCGACGGTTTTCACCCGGAAAATGTAGGCCGCATGGCGCTTGGATTACCCTGCTATTTGCCGGCCACGCCGGCTGGGATACTGGAATTGCTGAAGCGCTATCAGGTGCCTACAGCAGGAAAGCACTGTGTGGTTATCGGTCGTTCACATATTGTGGGTTTGCCCATGTCCATTTTATTGCAACGCAATGCGAATCCCGGCAATTGCACGGTAACCATCACTCATAGCAAAACAACAAACCTTCCGGAGCTTTGTCGTGAGGCAGATATTATTGTCGCGGCCTTGGGCAAGCCTGAGTTTCTCACTGCCGATATGGTGAAGGAGGGCGCGGCAGTTATCGATGTGGGGATTACTAGGGTTCCTGATTCCTCCAAAAAGAGTGGTTTCCGATTGGCCGGTGATGTGGATTTTGCAGGCGTTTCACCGAAGTGCTCCTTTATTACACCGGTGCCGGGTGGAGTAGGCCCGATGACCATTGTGTCGCTCCTCATGAATACGCTCGAAGCGTGTAAGCGTCGGATTTAATCTAGCTGTAACCTTTTTCTTCCCTCACTCGTTCAACAGTGCACGAGTCGCCTCCGGCTTGAACTGAAAAACTAAAAACGATTAGCTATGTTGAATCAGGAAAAGATACAGCGTTTGAAGCGGTGGGTTGTCTTTTCAATGACCGCGGTTTCTACGTGGTTGTTTTTAAGACCCTAATCCCAATATGAAGTGATGATTTCGATTGTTGATAAAGTAAACACCGACAACTGAAACATTCTTTCGCCTTGAAGCGTTCAAACTAAAGAACTAGATAAATACCCTAAATAACAATACCATGAACCCAATTAATGAATGGAAACACGAGGTGCTGCAGCGGTTGATTGTTGTCTTCCTAGGCTTGCTCACTTTGGGCGTTGTTGTACAATCCTGCGGAACAACCCATACTTCCTGTTCGGCTTACAACCGAACGGAACTGCCTAAGCAGCCTTGAGCCGCCTAGGTACTATGATTGTTTCGCTCCTTATACTTAAAAATGAGCTACCTGCCGGGTAGCTTTTTTTATGCTTCAACCATTGCTTTATAGAGTGCGACCGCCTCGGCTGCTTCTTTTACGTCATGTACGCGTAAAATAGAGGCTCCATTCATGAGCGCAATCGTATTGGCTGATGTGGTAATGTTCAGAGCATGGTCGGCATCGGAATGAATAATCGTTTGTAAGGTCTTTTTGCGTGAAAGCCCTGCCAGTAAAGGATAGCCGAGTGTTCCGAAAACATGCAGGTTACGCAGGATTTGCAGGTTGTGCTCGGCTAATTTTCCAAATCCGAATCCGGGGTCAAGGATAATTTGATGGACGCCCTGCTGCTTGAGTGCTTGGATTTTAGCGTTGAAGTAATTCATGATATCACCGGTGACATCATCGTAGCGAGGCTGCACTTGCATCGTCTGTGGTTCTCCTTGAATGTGCGTCAGGATGTAAGGCACGCCCAGCGTACCGGCAACGGAAAACATGTTCGCGTCGAGACTTCCTCCGGAAATATCGTTGATGATATCGGCGCCGTTGCGACAGCTTTCAAGTGCTACACCCGAATAGAACGTGT
>JBKCDO010000299.1:0-16306 GCA_046304755.1 Flavobacteriales bacterium | reverse complement strand
GGATAAAAGTTGCTAAATAAGGGCGAGGTTCGAAGGGCGAGGTTCGAAGAAAGCCATCCTTCGCCCTTCGCCCTTCATCCTTCGCCCTTAAGGAAATATTCCCAGCGACTGATACGCAACCCCCAGCTTATTGATGCCGCTGACGAATGCTGCAGTGCGCAGGTCTTCGATTTTTTTATTCGCTTTCTTGATGTCGCGGATTTCGTTGTAAGCGTAGATCATCGTTTCTTCCAGGCCCGAACGCACGTAATCGATTTCGCCGCCACCTTGGATGAGGATTTTCTTTTCCTTGGAATCCATGGATTTGCCGGTCATCTTTTCAACCCCGGTGATGAGCTGGCGTGCCTGCATTTCCTGAAAACGCTTTTCCAAGCGACCGAAATTCACGTGCGAAAGGTTTTTAAGCCATTCGAAATAAGATACCGTTACACCTCCGGCGTTGAGGTATAAATCAGGGATGATCATGATACCGCGCTTGTTGAGGATATCTTCCGCATCCTTGGATACAGGGCCATTAGCACCTTCGCCAATAATCTTGGCTTTGATGCGCGGAGCATTCTCAGCAGTGATTTGATTTTCCAGTGCGGCCGGAATCAAAACGTCACATTCCATTTCCAGAAGTTCGGAAGAGCGCTCGACATTCTTGGCGCCCGGGAAGTTCAGGATAGAACCCGAAGCTTTGCGGTGTTTGAATACTTCTTCCACATCGAGGCCATTTTCATTGTAGATGCCGCCTTCGTATTCCGCAATGCCGATGACCGTTGCACCACCTTCGCTGCAGAATTTCGCGGCATAGAATCCGACATTACCCAAGCCTTGAACAATGACACGCTTTCCTTCAAGGCCCGGTGTCAATCCGAGCTCCTTCATGTCCTCTGCATGGCTCATGGCCTCGCGAATACCAAAGAAGATACCCTGACCGGTTGCCTCTGTGCGGCCTGCGATTCCGCCTTGAGCAACGGGCTTTCCGGTGACGCATCCAAGCGCATTGATATCATCAAACTTGAAGGTCGCATACGTATCTACAATCCAAGCCATCTCGCGTGAACCACTACCGTAATCCGGAGCGGGCACATCGACAGCAGGACCAATCATGTTTTTCTTAATCAACTCTGTTGTGTAACGACGAGTTAATCGCTCAAGCTGTGAGACAGTCAAGGTCGAAGGTTTTACCTTGATACCACCTTTGGCTCCGCCGAAAGGCACATCAACGGCTGCACATTTAAACGTCATCAGTGTAGCCAAGGCCTTTACTTCATCTTCATCCACCATGTCGCTATAGCGAATTCCTCCTTTGGTCGGCGTTGTATGATGGCTGTGTTGAACGCGAATGCCTTCAAACACTTCAATCTTACCATTAATTTCCAGGGGGAAGTAAAACTTGTATACGCTGTTGCATACTTTGATTTGATTCAGCAGGCCTTCATCAAACGTTGTGAATGCGGCTGCCTTATCGAAATAGGAGAGCACGTCATTATAAAACTGCACTCCGACACTCTTGTGGCTCATAAAATCATTATTTATTGACTGCCAAAAGTATCAGTTCGCTTCGTGTGTGCCTCACATTTATTCCGAATTGTAACTAAAAGTCGAGTGTTGAAAATGTAAGTCTTGATTTGTAGTGAATTAGTTACTTTCACGCTCATGAAAATGCTCTTATTTGTTGTTTGCTTGTGCGGGTTGTCGTTTGCGCAAGCACAGGTAAAGATGTCTTCGTTGGATACACATCATTGGAATTTGCTGCGTCAACAAGCACATAATTCCGTGAGCATGTCTTCGGAGTTAGAGGCATTGCCGATCTATTCTATACATGGAAGAAGCTATGTGTCTGTTATTGGAAAAACGCACAGTCAGTCGAACTGGCAGACATTGCTGGACTTAGGAGTCATGCAAGGAGCTCAAGTGGGAACCATTGCCACGGCTAAAATTCCGGTGGATGTTATCGATTTAGTTGATTTGTCCACTGTCTTTACACAGTTGGAAATTCCGTCTAAAGTTGCGCCGCATCTCGATCGTGTGCGCTACGATGTGGGGGCCGATGATGTGTATTTCGGCACAGGACTTCCGGAAGGTTTTGATGGCGAGAATGTCCTCATCGGAATAACAGACTGGGGCTTTGATTACACCCATCCGATGTTTTACGATACACTGCTTCAACAATCGCGTGTGGTTGCAGCTTGGGATCAGTTCAAAAACTCAGGACCGCATCCGGTCAACTACAATTATGGAACAGTCTACGATTCTGTTGAAGAGCTAATGGCTGCCGGCAGCGATACAGCCAACATTTATAGCTTTCATACACATGGTAATCACGTGGCGGGTATTGCCGGCGGAGGTGGTGCGGGCATTCAATACCGCGGTATGGCGCCTGCAGCAGGTTTCTTATTCACGACTTTCCTAATTGATGCCGGCGCAGTGATCGACGGTTTCCGGTGGATGCAGGAGGTCGCGCAGCAACAAGGAAAACGATTGGTGATCAATATGAGTTGGGGGCTTACCTACATGGGAACCCTCGATGGCACGAGCATGCTTTCAGAAGTGATTAATCAAATGAGTGAGGAAGGTGTTGTGTTTGTGAGTTCGGCCGGTAACAATGGCGATAACGATCATCACATCAAGCGTACCTTCAACAATTCAGAAATGAATACGCGTATCAATTTTGACACATTCACTCCTCAACCGAACAATTGGGGGCAATCAATAACCATGTGGGGTGAACCAAATGCTACGTTCTGGAGTCGTCTGCAGGTATATAATAGCTTGAATGTATTACAAGCCACAACGCCGCAGTACTACACCGACAACATGCCTTTGTATTTGGACTCCATGCTGATTGTAGGTGCTGATACCGTTTACTTCAACGTCGCAACGGATGCGTCGTTCATGAGCAATCAACGCCCTCATATGCGACTGCGTGTGCGCAATACCAACAGTGCACTGCGAATTGTGCTCAATTCAGGTGCTGCGCAAGGAACAGTGCACTATTGGAATGTGGTTGAATTGATGAACGGTGTTGGCAATTGGGGAATGCCCTTTACTTCGTTCGGCACGGGTGGTGTGAATGGTGACTCAGAATACAGCATTGCGGAACCAACATGTGCGGCTTCATGTATCAGCGTTGCGGCTTATGCTGCGCGATACCTGAACAACTTTGGTAATCTGACCGGTGGAGGTATTGCGTCATTCACGAGTTATGGGCCACTCATCAATGAGGTGATGAAACCGGACATCGCTGCGCCAGGGGTTAATGTGACGTCTTCGATTTCATCCTTTACGGACTACAGTTATTCCGTAGCAGATTATGTTTTCTTTCAGGATATCCAATATGATTTCGCTCGCATGTCCGGCACTTCAATGTCGTCGCCCTGCGTTGCCGGAATCGTTGCGCTCATGCTGGATGCAAATCCATTCCTGACACCGGCGCAAGTAAAAGAGATAATTAAAATAACTGCACGCACCGATTCGTACACCGATGCTATCGCTGCACCCGGTGATGTGCGTTGGGGAATGGGAAAGATAGATGCGCGAGCCGCAGTGTCAATGTCGCTTGCCACAGAAGGATTGAATACGCAGGAAATGCGCACATCTGATGTGCGTGTTTATCCTAACCCGGCAACTGATGCGATTACTGTTCGAGTACCTTCCGGCTCTTCCATTCGCTCTCTAGAATTGTTGGGGATGAATGGTCAGCGCTGCACTACTCAATTTTCAGGAGGTCGAATAGATGTGAGTGCGCTAGCTCCCGGACTATATATTCTGCAATTGGATGTCGACGGCCGCTTGTCACAAACACGGATTACGATTGTGCGGTAATTATTGATTGACGCCCCCTACAATCCTATAATCCTACAATCCTACACCCCTACATATAATTCGGGCACGTCTTCGCATTGTTCTTCTTCGGAAACTTACTCATGGTATAGAGTACCGAAAATTCTAAACCGCCGCGGCCATTGCTGGCAGGGCGTAAGCGACTGGTGTTGACGTCGTAACTGATACCTACATTCCATACGTCGTATTGCATGCCGGCGATGAAGAATCCTGAATCTTTTGCGCGCACAAACAGTCCTGCATACAGTCCGTTGCGCGTCCATGGTTTTTGACTCAGGGTATAATGGGCCAGTCCTCCAATGTTGAACTCGGTGTATTTTCCTTGGCGCATAATAAGCGCCATCGGTTCGATGGTGATTTGGTCATCGATGATCTGGCGATAGCTTCCATGCACGTTTACACGCGCGTCAAGTTTGACATAGCCTTCATCAAAGAAGCTTTGTTTAGGACGTGACAAATTGAATAGGCTAAGTCCTGCTGTGAAGGAGCGCTTCTCATCAATTGGACGCATATACAAACCACCCAAATTCAGATTGAGGTACCCGCGACCTGCTCTCGGGAAAACTTCTCCGGGAGGAAGGTTAGGGTCATAGTTCACACCGTTCCATTGACTGTCATAAGTGAGGTTGGAATAATCGATACGCATGGAAGTAACACCAATCATGGCACCGGCAGCAATAGTTGCTTTATTGTCGAAAGGGACCTTGAATGTTTTTGCTCCTGCCACATTGAATCCTGTTGTTTTCAGTTGTGAATCTCCTGCCTTGTCTGAATAAAATGAGACGCCTCCGTGATAAGGCAGTTCTTTGAAGTTGCCGTCCTCACTATTGAGGATGCCATCCGGAAGTGTGATGTTGTTGGCATCGGCACTGAGCGCAAACGTTGAGTAGGGAGTGGTAACAGAACGCCACTGTGTGCGCTGATTTAATCCGAATCGATAGGAACCGTCAAACTGGCCGCACAGGGCGGGATTCAGGAGTACAGGCGATTGGAAAAACTGCGAGAAGTGAATGTCCTGTGAAAGCATCCGCAATGGATTGGCCAATACAAGGAGCACAATGAGTATAGCACAAAGACGTGAGGTCATAACAATTTCAATGTTCAGGTAGCAAGTTTATCTGATCACGGTGATGTTTCCTTCTTCGAAGTACTCTTCACCTCCGGCACACACGGCTTCCAAATAGTACACGAACACATCCGGATCAACCGCTTTGCCTTTAAAGGTTGCGTCCCATCCGTCTTGTAGCGATCGTGTTTCGAAAACCACCTCTCCCCAGCGGTCAAAAATGACCAAATGAACTTCCGTAAGGTTAACCCCGCGAACATACAACTTTTCGTTCTTATCATCGGCATTCGGTGTGAAAGCGTTTGGAACATAAATATTAGGAGGGCCGCAGAGGAAATTCAACACGCGCACAGAGACGGTATCCGAAGCAGTGCATTCGCCGTCGGTGATGGTAAGCGTGTAAACCGTATCTTCTTCAGGTGATGCCACAGGATTAGCGATCGAGGCGTTGCTCAACGAAGAAGTAGGAGTCCATGAATATGCAAAGCCTGTTGGATTGGCATTGAGCTGAGTCGATTCTCCCGTTGCGATGATATAATCAGAAGCAGTTGCCGAAGCGTCATCGCTGCCCAGATTGCTGACGCTCACAACGACTTCATCCGAAGCTTCACAGCCATCAGGAGAAATGGAGTGCACGGAGAAAGTAGTTGTTTCGCTGATGTTCGCCAGAATGACGGACGTATTCTGACCGGCCACAATCAGCGCGTCCGGCTCCCAGTGGTAATTAAACGTAGGATTCGGAGTTAGCACGCTCAGCTCTACCACATCTGCACCGCACACCGTGAAATCTTCTTGAATGGCAGTTTGCGCATCAACAAAGGAGATATAAACGGGTCGCGAAACAAGGCAGTCACCGTTGAAAATGGCTGCGTAGTAAACATCGCTTGTCACAGCCTGAACAACAATGTCCACATCCGTGCTGTCGTCGTTGAGCATGACGTTGAAACCCCATTGGTTGCTTTCGCTCCAGACTATTTGAGATCCGTTAGGTTCGAATGCACACGACAGGGTAAGTTCTGTAGGATCGCACAACACGATGTCTTCGGTAATACTCGTGAACTGTAGTACATCGGCATGTAACAGGAAAGTAGTTATACATCCGTTATTGAGTTGAGTGATTGTAAAGTCTTGTGAGGTAGTGCCGTTGTAGTAAGTGCTGAATCCATTAGGATCAGAGAGATTTTCAGCGGGAGACCAACTGAATATGCCCTGCGTGGAAGGAACAGAAAGTACATTGTTGGGAAAGCCGCACACCACAGCGTCATCAAGTGCCACCGTTTGCGGCTCCGTTACGGTGATGGTTTGTTGCATGGAATCACTGCCGTTGCAGGTAATGCCGCTCGAAACAGTTAGCGTCACAACGTAAGTTCCTGCTTGCGCATAGAGGTGTGAGGGTTGCGCATCTTGCGATGTTGTGCCATCGCCGAAATCCCACAACCATGTCTGAACACCGATACTATTGTCATAGAAAAATGCTGCATTGCCTTCACAAACGGTTGGCGTAACATAGAAGTCGGCCACCGAAAGCGGCAGTTGAAAATCAAATTTGAATACTCCATTGTTGCAGCCGCCCGTTGTGCCATTGATGCTGCTGTATGCGTTGCCCGGCAAAATCGGGAAGTCATCGTTTCCTCCGCAGCCGGCGCAAACACTTTGGTAGATGATGCCTTTTTTATCAAAGCGACTAGTTCCGCCATCCACGTGCTCCTGACTGGTGCCGCCGCCGAAAAACGTGGCGTATTCGAGCTGCGTCATGTTTTCATCAAAAACGGCCATGTAGAAATCGCCTGTGCTGCAGCTAGCGTCATAGGCATCGCCTGATGTGGGCAGATTGAACATGGCATGCAGCCCGCTATTGGGATTAAGCGGATTACCGGCCACATCATTTACCCCCCAACCGGAGATATAAATGCGATTGCAGTAATCTACCAGAAATGCAGAAGGCGAGAGGTTCGGTTTTCCATCACCTGTTCCGATAACGGTTGACCAAATAACGCTGTTGAGGTTTGCACTGAACTTTGCCAGCAAATTGCCGCTGTTAGCAGTTCCGTAAGTTGCATTCTGAATCAGTGTGGAACCTGTAGCAGTTGTTTGCCCAAAGATGTATACGAAACCATCGGCATCGGCTTCGACAAAGTAGGCCTGATCGTAGGTAGTGCTTCCCCAATACGTTCCTCCTGTAAGTTGATTTCCGGCTGCAGATAGCCTCACGACATACGCATCGCTCACGCCTCCTCCATAGCTGTTTTGTGCGCCGTTGCCGCCCAAATTCAACGTGGGTGAAGTAGTACCTCCGCAGATGTAATGTTCGCCGGCTTCATTATCGGTAATGGAAAAACCGGAGTCGTCACCTGTGCTTCCGAAGTATGTCATCCAAAGGACGGTGTTCAGCGTTGGATTGAGTTTGGCAATCAATGCGTCTTGACCACCGCCCGGAAATGCCTGAACAGCATTTTCCGTAGTGATATCAAATGAA
Organism: Flavobacteriales bacterium; assembly: GCA_046304755.1. Taxonomy (GTDB): domain Bacteria; phylum Bacteroidota; class Bacteroidia; order Flavobacteriales_D; family Sanyastnellaceae; genus JAIBBG01. The sequence continues at coordinate 8,933 of JBKCDO010000299.1, read as the reverse complement.
CGTGTTGAGGATACAATCAGAATATTGTTATCCGCATCGAGTGATACTTCCCCCCGAAACTCATCGGCGTAATTGTATTTGAGCGCAGTTGCATCGCAGATACCATCATTACCGCTTCCGCCGATATAAGTTGAACCCAACAGTGTTTCACCAAATGCAGAGAAATGCGACACTATGATGTCAGTTCCATTGGGAAAACTTGCACCCGTGCCAGTTGGAGCAGATACGCCACCACCACCAAACGAATTGTCAATGGCACCAGTGGTGATAGGGAAATCGGCAGATCCCGTTGAACCGTAAACAATGAGTTCCTCGAGGTCGTTTACAATGATACTATGCGGCAATTCATCACCGCTACCGCCCAAAAAGGTTGACCAATACATGATGGTGCCGTTTGAACTGTACTTGGAAAGCGCGATGTCGATGCCTTGTTCAATACCGCTATCGCCACCATTGTGCGAACTGTCGTAGCTGCCCAGGTTAGTGGGATAACCTTGCCCAAATGCGGAGCTTCCGCTATACAGCGCACCTGCTGCATCATAGGTTGCCGTGTAACCAAAGTTGTTGCTGGTACTTCCTGAATAGGTTGAGAACACGAGTTCCGGATCGATGATAAGCGCGTAACGGTTGTCGAAGCCTTTTGGGAAGTCAAAACTGACGGTATTTTTTTTCACGACAAAACGACACTGCACAGGATGTTTTTCACCTTGGATGATTTGCCAGGCAAGCGGCTTTTGTTCAGTCACATCACCCACAGAAGTGTATACAACTAAGCGCTCGTTTTCTAGAGCAAGTTTATCATGACCTTCATAGATCATGGTGATTTGTGAGGCGTCTGCGAAAGGTTGAACGATGAGGTCATACTTAAGGAAAGGACCATCTCCATGCATTTGTAGGTCGATACCGGGGTAAAGTGATTGTATGCTTGCCTGATGATAGTGGCCGCATTGTCCCGCCCAATGCGAAGGGTCATTTCCCAAAAAGTAATTGCTGTAGCTCTGTTGCTTGGCATCCAATAGGGCCTGCATCTGTGTTGCATTACTCCCTGCAAACTGCATGCGATAGATGTGCCCTCGAACGCGTGGCTGTTCAGGATCGACGTCATGATCGGCGCGCATGCCGGCGAGGTCAAACAGATGATAGGTGATGGATCCTTTCTCGAGAAATACTTTTCCCCCTTGAACGTCGGCGGCGGCAATAACAGACCCCGGCCATTGACCTTTGTTTTCGACCAATACGTTAGAGGGTCGCTGGGCCATGAGCGTAAAAAAGCTCATGCACAGCACCCAGGTTAAGGTGAAGGTTTTGTGCATGAGCCGAAAGTAGTGAGAAAGTGATTTCGCTAGTTAACAGTAAGCACTCGTTTTCTGAGCAAGTAGGAAGGAAGAATTAACAGTGCAAACAGCATGACTACAACAATCCATGGGCGTTGTCCTTTTGGCGAAATGGTTGCCGGAGTGCCTTCGTTGCGAATGTTCTCGCGCATGCGCGGGCTCAAGTATTTGTTATACTCACGAATGTAAGCGCTGCCATTTGCGGCACTCCAACCGGTGAGTGCAGCGAGTTCGTCAACTTCTTTTCTTCGGCGATTGTACAGGTCAACCAGGTATTCTTGTCCGGCATCGCACGAGAAATCTTCTCCGCCTGCGGGATAGGTCATCACATAGCGGCATTGATAATTCTCGTTGTTGGGCGTAACCTGAAATTGCAGGTCGCTCGGGAATTTATCGCGGCTGTAGCGCACGTGCAAGCGTGTGAAGAAAATGGATTGGTTGAAATTACCTTGAGTAATCCAGTCCGCGCCTGCTTCAACAAAATCATAGTTGACAGGCGGCGGACCAACGCAAGGATCGCACTTCACTGCTGTATAGGGGCTCACATTCCAGGCGTATTCGAGGAACACGGCATTGCGGCCTTCTTGCTTGTAGGTTTTCTCAAAAAGTGATTTGTAGAAGTCACCGAATTTGGGTTCCACATACAGTGGGATGTTGCGGTCGGTCGGCATTTTTACCGTGCGGTAGTTGGTGCATTCCACGCGACCTTCGGTGGTCAGTGCATATACAATCATGTCTTGTGAACCATTGCTGTTGGCCATACCCAGGCGCAGGGGCAGCATGAACTTCGCATGATCAAAACGAATTTGGATGGGACGCAAGTATTCACTGTTGCGATTCTTCACCTTCTCCAGATTTACCTTGACCAGAAAGAATTTCATGTTGCTGCGCACGTAAGGCTCGAGCACCTGACGAGCTGTTTCCGGCACTTTGTAACCGTTTGCTTCCAACCACAATTGCAAGCCATCGGATTCTTTGGCCGATAGGATGATAATCTTGTACTCATCGATGTCGTATTGTGCCTCAATGCGCACACTGCTTTTAGCTACCGTTTTAATATCCATTTCCGAAAGGCTTTCGGAAACGGCCATACCGCTCATACTTGGATAGTCCTCATACATACGCAGGTCGTATCCGCATGGGTTGTTGTCGTAGTAGTTGACCAGGCGTGGAGCGGAATAATCATTCAGGACATCGAAGATGCGTCGCTCAATGACACGGATGTCTTTTTCAGCGAGGACAGTGGGCACAGGCACAACCATCGCAAATTCGCTTAGGTCGCCTTTGAAGTCGCTGCTCATCGTAATCACATTGCGATTGCCGTTGCGAACCATGATGACTTCGCTTTTGTTGTTGAATAAACTGGCGTCGGCCTTTGCTACGTAAAATCCGCAGAAAGCTGATGCGCTGTGACCCCCGAGCAGCGCCGCTGCCAGGATCAGTGTGGTGAGAATGGTTTTCATATGCTTTGGTGTTGAATGTGTTTCTGAGTCGATGTTGCTTTTCTCCAAACAAACGATTGCATGCGTGGAGTCAATCGGTCGAGTAGGGGAGTGAAGGGAGTGAAGAAGAAGAGTGTCCAGAAAGGCGCGCCGTTGATGAAATGAAAGTTGGCCAGATAAAAGCTAACGACTCCGACAGCAATGGCCCAAGCGACGCGCAATTTGCGATGATTGGGTGTAGTCATCGGATCGGTAATCATGAAAAAGGAGAAAAGCCATAATGAACCATTTGTGAGTTTCAGCAAGTAGACATCATGTTCCCAGCCCAGATAAAGTACCGTGCGTGTATATTCTAAAACGGCAAACGTGATAAGAAAGGCGATTCCTGTTTCCAGGCGTTTGATGTTGCTTAAAACGGCCAGTCCTGCGGTACCTACAATGAAGATGATGAGTGCGCTGCTGCCCCATTGTCCGGGAGAAATCCACGCTTCATTGCTGAGAAAGGCTGCGGCGACAATGCCGAAATTTGCCGGGTTCCATAAATGTTTGCCATTGATTTTGGTGAGAAACTTCATGCCGATGGCAAGAAGAGCGGCGAATAAAAAGAGCCAATGGTCGTTGGCTTTCATCAAAAGGGATAAGCCTAGTCCTGTGATCAGCGCGCTCTTGAGTGAGTCAATCGGAAATCCCGCAAAGCGAATGGCTAATCCCTGAGCCAGCAATACACCACTGAAAATGGCGAGGTAGTTTTTCCAGTCAGCATCCCAACCGAGCAGAAGAACGCCATAACATAAAAAGCTGATTTGTGCGATGATTTGAAAGTGCCGGCCATCACTGCGAAGCCATTGAAGTGTGTTGCGAAGAGTGTGCATATCGAGTGGAATTTGATATGCGGTACAGGCGATAGGAGGGAAGGTTCAAATGGAAGGGCGAAGGACGAGGGGCGAAGGACGAAGGAATTGGAGCTCTTCGCCCTTCGCCCCTCGTCCTTCGTCCTTCGCCCTTCATAAAAAAAGCCCCGACTCCACCCGCAAGTTCTCTACGCTAGTTGGTGGTTTCAGAGGCTATGGGTTGTTGAACGGAAGGTGATAATATAATGTTACATCATGGCAAGAAGGTTTGTTGTTCTATATTCGATACATGAAAACAACACGTGCTACTTTTTTACTCTTGTGCGTTTTGGTTCTGGCGAATGCCTCGGCCCACGCTCAGTTTGTGCTCTCAACTGCATCCGACAGCGTTCAGATTTTCACGCAGTGGGGCAAGGAAAAGCCGATGAAGAAAAACAGTCCGAAGGTCTTATTAATGCGTATTGAGAATAGCAATCCGAAGGCCGTGGAAGTCGTTTTCGATATCAACTTCATCGATGAGCTGAAGGTGGTCGAAACGTCCAATACGCAGAAGGTGAAGGTTGGTGCCGGATCAGCCGAGCGTCCCAAGCGCGTAAAGCTGAAGTTCAAGCCAGCGAAGTATAACCCTGAAGATGTGGATGGGGTGGACGTGGAGATAGAAGAGGTTAGAGCTATGTAGTCACCCTATTCCTCGATGAACTTCTCGGGCATGGACGCACTGCAGTGCGTCCTTACCCTTAGAAAAGCCTATGGCAGGTGTGGTAGATTGAAGGCTATCGCTTCACATACGTCTCCACCACCTCTGTCAACAAGCCTTGCATAGTGCGGGCGTCGGTCATGGTGTAGGTTTGAGGCACGTCGAATTCGGCGGGGTCGATGTTTTCGAAGATGACTTGTTTAGCGCGCATGCGCATGCAGATGCCATATTGTTCGATGTCGTAGGCCATCATAAATCCATCAAGCGATTGATAGGGATTCCACCAGTTGCTGTTGTCGAGGCCGATGGTGCGTGTAGCGTAGATGTCAATCTTAGGCTTTGAAGCGTCGGTAGGATGGGCGATGGTTTTGTAGCACTTATACCCACAGATGAGCTTGGTCTCGTTGGTCTTTTCCAGTCGGTAACCGGGCATGGTATCAAACCATCGCTTGGTTTCGTCCTTATTCATTTTCATGGCCGAACGCTTGCTCATGTTTTTGAGGAGCTGGGCAAATTCTTTCTGGGTGTTATCGACGATGAAGTCGGTGGTGAGCATGTCGTATTCCGACTTAATGGAGGAGTGTAGTTTATTGTCTTTGAAGGTCACGGTCATTTCTTTGGGATAGAGGTCCATCATGACGGATTTGGCCTCGTACGGATACGAGATTTCGTACACGATTTTCCCCTGGATATCGCCCCCTGCTTTGCTCAGACTGCTGCACGAAGCCACAAACCAGACGAAGACAATCATCAGGAGCAGCGCCATGCATTTCATTGTGTTATTCACCGTTTTTTGCTTTGGTTGAAATGAGTATTTGGGGTTTTCTACGGGCGTCGTGGGTATTTGGTTACGAATGAAATTACAGATGACGGATTACAGATGACAGATGACGGCGTAATGTACTCGCGTCTAAAAAATGAGCTGAAGGCGGTTTCATCCCTAAAACAGCCAGTTTCATCCCAAATTTTTGGAATTTGGATGAGTTGTAGCGTGGTTCGCCGCCTACTCAAATTCTAACCACACATGAACTCCATGAAAATTCGGCACCGCAAGGCGCTGAAAGGGTTGATCTCACCGAGATCAGTCGCGCTTTCGGGTATGTTCGTGGCCATGCTTGCCGGCGGAACGGCAAACGCACAGGTCGCCGGTACAACCCAAACTACCAACTACCACTTACCGTTTTCGGCCAATGAGAATTCGGTTGAACTACCGGCTCCGGCATCGCTCGACTTGTCGAGAGCGCAGTTTTCGGAGCAAGTTAGCCAAACAGTCGGAATTAATTACAACTCAGATGCTTTTAGCTCGGCCTTTAGTGGTCTTTTGGGTTATTTAGGCATTACAGCTACAACATTGCCTCCCGGCGCTCAGACGATTATCAATTTATTGGCTCAAGCGTCACCAGTTCAGGGAACGCTTTATTTGGGACCGAGATTTTCTTTTGAAGCCGGGGTGTATATTCAAGCCAACGAGTTGACCAATTCACAGGTGGCTATTGAGTATCCCGTAAATGTAGAAGTGGAGTTCCCACAGCCCAATACGTTCGGCTGTGGAGATGAGTTTGTAATTCATACGTCCTATAGTGTGGATGGAGCGCCAACACTCGATGTGGCGCCCCCCTTCACGGATATAGAGTTCGGACCCATCCTCTCAGACATTAATGTTGATCTTTCTCTGGAGGCCGATCTTGAACTGTGTGTTCCCGGTGGCGAGGAAGGAGCGAATTTTCTTGAGAGTATCGCAGAGGCTTTTACCGAAGAAGACATTGAATTAGGAGAGGGTTGCACAGATTTGTTTACTTTTAATCGAACACAGCGCGTTGCAACCTTGGATGTTCCTGATGTTGGACCATTCTTCCGCTTTTGTGAAGGTGCTTTTCAACCGAATGCTACCAATGCAGATCTCTTTGCCTGCGATCCGGGAACAGAAGTTTTGTGGAACGTTGCGGATGATCTCGTTGGCTTCTACGATAATTATGCGTTGTGCGGTCCACTCAGCTGTGACTTTGGTTTTGTGGAATACACTCCGAGTGAGCAGAAGTGGGATTTGCATTACCCTGATCTTCCTTCCGTTGGGATTACCCCTGAAATAGATGGCTTCGTTCAAAAACTACCTAAAGACGTCTTGGGCTCTTCGTTCAATGCTGCCAATGGTAAACTCTCTGCAGCAGGCAACAAACAGATTGCACAAGCGGAAATCGATTTGCTTTCACTGTTGCCAAAACCAACGACGAGCATTTCTACAGGTGGTGGTTTATTGGGTCTCGATTTGGGAGATATTTCTCCAACGCTGAAAGTGAATCAGGAACTCAGTTTCGGATTTCAACCGAAGGTACACGTGCGTTTGGATTTGGGCGCCCCGATGCAATACCGCGTGGTAGACAACGGTGTAGTTGTTCAAGACAATATGTTCGGTCAGTACCCGCAGGTGTTAGCAGGACAAGACATTGTAGCCGTTTATCCACAAGCCTTGTCTTCGCCACTTACTGTTTCAAACGAGTTCGATATGGATGGTAATTTCGATGCCGATGTGGTGCAGAAGTACACTCGAACATTTAATGTAAGAGCGTTGAAAGTGAACGCTTTTGGTTATGAGTCGCCATGGGCCTATGAAACTAGCACTCCGGAAACATTGATGGAGATTGATACGTTGGCCAAGGGTTCTATTTTGTTTGACAGCTTCAATGCCTTTAACGGTGCTTCATTCGATTTGGATCCTGAAAATCCAATCGTTGAAGTAGATGAATTGTTTGTTCAAGACGTTGTGAACGTAGGTGGCGGTGAGCGCTTGGTGGTTTACAAAACCGGCATTAGCAATGGCGGTGACGTGGATCTGCGCGATGTGATTCAAAACTTGGATTTGGGAGAAACATTCGAGACGGCGAAGAGCTTCACGGTTGAGTGTATCACGAGTCCTGATCTTGATGTGAACTACGATTTCAATGGTAAAAACGACATCAACCTGCTTGCTGACGGTAACGAACTGGAAGTGGGGGAGTCAGGCACTATCGAAATTTTGGTGCGCGTGAAGCCTGCTGTTTCTGCCGTATTGGCCGATGGCGCTTTCGCAGAAGTAATCTATGATGCTTCAACCACTGCCTATGGCACGAGCCCTATCGGCACTGTGGTTGAAAGCAACTACAACCAGTGCACCGATGAAACTACAGCTAGCGATATCGTAGCTTCTGTTGACCTTGGAGCGTCTGTTATTGATGAATTGGCAGATTATACTGTTTATGGAACGACGCAAGTTGATTTCCAGCGTGTGCAGGCGCTAAGCCGAGGCAACGTAGGAAGTACATCTGAAATCAAGTTCAATAACACCAATACTCCTAATGTGATTATTGGCGATTTGCACTCAGGATCATTACTGAAGCTTTTAGGAAGCAGCAATGTTGTATGTGACTATGTTCAGGTAGGACAAAGTGTAGTTCTGAATGGTTCATCCATTTTGGCTCCAACAGGAGGAACAAGTTATCCATCGGCTACAACCGGTGTTCAGACAATCCCGGCATTGGTGAATCCTGCCAATAACAGTTCAATTGACATCGCGGTTGGTTCACAGGCTGTCAATCTTGCGCCGGGTAATTACCGTAAAGTGAGTCACGCGGCGAACTCTGTTATGAACATGAGCAGCGGAACCTACAATATCGATACATGGTTCTTCGCTGGTAACAATGCCCATGTAAATTACAACACGACTAACGGACCGATTATCATCAACGTAAGCAAGTGGCAACCACTGGGCCGCTCAGGTTTGAAGTTCGTTGTGACCAACGGCATGAATACACCGGGAGTGGTGCAGTACAACTACACGGGCAACGCACCTTGTAATTTCGTGAACACACAATTGCAGGGTACCATCAACGCCCCGATTTCCTTTATTTCATTTGATAGCGGTTCGAAACTCGAAGGCCGTTGCTATGCTGATCGCATTAAGTTCGATCGCATGTCGACATTCACCGATCCGTTGTACATGGACACCTTGCGCATTGCGCCTGCTTGTCGTCCGGCAAGCTTGCAGTACCGCGTGGATGAGTATGTTGCAACCGAACTGGAAAGCGATGCTTCAGCCATTGCACTTGCCGATGCTATCGGATTGTATCCAAACCCGAACAAAGGACAGCTGTTCAACATCAACATTGCTGATGTAGCTGCTGAGGAAGTGTTTGTGAGCATCCTGGATGCTACCGGTCGTTTGGTATACAACAACCGTTACACCACGCAAGGTTCATTGAACACCGTGGTGGCATTTACCGAGCCGTTGACTTCAGGATTGTACATGGTACAGTTCATGGTTGATGGTGTGGTAACGTCTAAGCAAATGATTGTGGAGTAATTCTGGTTTTGATTTTGATAGAAAGCCGCTCGGGGAAACCCGGGCGGCTTTTTTTTAATGACAAATGACGGATGACGGATGACGGATGACGGATGACGGATGACGGATTGGGGCGGGAGTGCCTTGTTTAGCTGGTGTTGTGATTTTCAAAGCTCACTTAATTAAGCACTCCCTCACTTTTGCTTCGAGACGTATTAAATTCGTCATCTGTCATCTGTCATCTGTCATCTGTCATCTGTCATCTGTCATTTGTCATCCCTCACCCCTCACCCC
>JBKCDO010000298.1:0-7363 GCA_046304755.1 Flavobacteriales bacterium | reverse complement strand
GTATCGATGATGACCCTAAACTTGTAAATGTTAACGTTACTGTTTTTCATTGCGGTTGTTTAATTGGGCGCCCCTACCATTTCACCATTTTACTCTTTCACTATATACTGTTCACCATCTTACTCACCTGCTTGATATCATTCTTCAAATATCCTTTCGAATCGTATTTCTTGGCTTCGTTGAGCAGGGTAATGGCTTCGCGCTTTTTGCGACGGTTGGCTGAAATAACTGCCAGATTGAGGTAGGCAGCGGCCTTATCATGATCCAGGCGCAGGCCATGCTGCAAAGCCATACGGAAATTCTTTTCGCTTTGGGAGAGGCTATTGGTTTGGATATCGGCCGAACCGAGCAGGAAGTAGAAGTATCCCTTTTGCTTTGCCCACAGGTGATCCGGGTTAATGCGCATCAGCCATTGCTTGGCCTTGTCCATTTTCTGGGTGCGCATGTGATAAAACACCATAATGAGGCGCGTGCTGCGAAATACAACCAGCACTAATAGTGCGGTCACAAACAGCAGTGTGATTCCCCAGCCCCAGCGACCCAGGACAAAGAGGTAGGTATTGAATGCAATCGCACCCAGTGCGACGATGACTTTGATTATTCGTGTATCCATTTGAAGAGGGGAGTTAAGTGGCGAGTGGCGAGTGATTTCCCATTCACTATTCACTATTTACCATTTCACCATTTCACAAAAAAAGCTGCCATATGCTGACAGCTTTTCATTATTTCTTACCTGCTCATCAGAGCAAGGCATCCATTTTCTCGGTGAGAACGTTTTTCGGAACAATGCCTACGCTCTTATCCTTGATTTCTCCGCCTTTCAGGAAGATAATCGTTGGGATGTTGCGAATTCCGAAGCGTGAGCTGATTTCCGGATTTTCATCAACGTTTACTTTTCCAACAACTGCCTTGCCGTCGTAGTCGTGAGCGATTTCATCCACGATTGGACCCACCATGCGGCAAGGGCCACACCATTCAGCCCAGAAGTCGATCATGACAGGCTTATCGCTGTTTTGAACAAGTTCTGCGAAGTTTGAGTCCGTGATTTGTGTTGCCATTTTTAATTCTATTTTGATTTATCGATTGCTTTCTTAACGGGTTTTCAAGGAACGAACCAACTCAGATTATTCTGACAAATCTTCCGTCCTTGCAAAACGGGGGCGCAAAATTACGCGCAACAGAAAGAAAATCGGTTTGAAATTTTGCTAACAGTTCGATCCAAAAATTACTTACCCATGCCGGCTGAATCGATGCTGATCAATTCAACTTCAAATACCAGCGTAGAATAAGGCTTGATAACAGGACTCGGTGATTGAGCGCCATAAGCCAGTTCCTGTGGAATAAAGAACTTGTATTTGCTACCGACGCTCATCAACTGAACACCTTCTGTCCAGCCCGGAATAACCTGATTCAAACCGAATGAAGCCGGTTCACCGCGATCAACAGAACTGTCGAATACGGTTCCGTCAATGGTTGTTCCGTGGTAATGCACCGTAACATTATCAGTTGCCTTAGGCTTCATGCCTGTGCCTTCCGACATCACCTGGTATTGCAAACCACTGGCAGTAGTCATTACACCCGGCTTGGATTTGTTGGAAGCCAAGAAGTCGATTCCTGCTTGCTTATCAACAGCGGCCTTCGCCTCTTGCTTCTTCATCATTACTTCCTGGATATAGGCTTCAGCCTCCTGCAATTCCATAGCGCCGGTGCTGTCCTTCTGATCTTTCATTCCTTTTACAAGCAACTCATAGTTGAGGTCCGCGATTTCGCTTTGCGAAAAGCTGTTTCCGATGCTCAAGCCGATGGTATAGCTGAGGCTGTCGCGCTCATCTTTCATTTTCACATTACTGACTTTGCTTTGTTCGCAGCTGCTGAGCATGCTACCGCAAGCAATCAGAGAGAGGATAAATTTTTTCATGGTAAATGGATAAATTGGAGGCGCGAAAGTAGGCAGTTTCCCATACGCTCGCCGAGTCTTTCAAAAAAAGTTCACAAAGTTTGGTGATTCTTCACTAGGCTTCAGTTACATTTGCAGCCCTTAAAAACGGAAGGCCTGTTGGTCATCTCCGAACGTAAGGATCACATAACAATCACTTACATAAGTATTAGCATGTACCTCACAACATCCAAAAAACAAGAGATTTTCAAAAAACACGGAAAATCAGAGAAGGACACCGGTTCGGCAGAAGGCCAAATTGCGCTGTTTTCCTTCCGCATCAGTCACCTGACAGAACACTTGAAGGCGAACAAGAAGGACTTTGGCACTCAGCGTAGCCTTATCCGTCTGGTTGGTAAGCGTCGCAGTTTGCTCGACTACCTCCAAAAGACAGATATTGCCCGCTATCGTGCTATTGTTAAAGAGCTTGATCTCCGCAAATAATATGGCGCAAACTGCGCGAGCGAAAGGGCAATTGAATCCAATTGCCTTTTCGCGTTTTTTTTAACCGACGTTTTTATCCGAAAAAAGAAGCAATGAACTACGAATTGGTAACCCAAACCATAGACTTGGGAGATGGTCGTCCGGTCACGATCGAAACCGGCACACTTGCCAAACAAGCACACGGCTCTGTTGTGGTAAGACAAGGAGATACAATGCTCCTGGCAGCAGTAGTTGCCAGTCCAAATGCTAAAGATGGTGTCGATTTTCTGCCGCTGACGGTAGAGTATCGCGAAAAATATGCAGCCGCAGGGCGTTTCCCCGGCGGTTACTTCAAGCGTGAGGCTCGTCCTTACGACGACGAGATTCTCGTTGCACGTCTTATCGACCGTGCTCTCCGCCCAATGTTCCCCGATGATTTTCACGCGGAAGTACAAGTGGTGGTAAACCTTATCTCAGCCGATAAAGAAAACATGTCGGATAGCCTGGCAGGTCTTGCTGCATCGGCTGCTTTGGCTGTTTCTGATATTCCTTTCAATGGCCCCATTTCAGAAGTTCGCGTTGCACGCGTGGATGGAAAGCTGGTGGTCAACCCAACCTGGGCGCAGCTCGCTGCCGCCGATCTTGAATTGATGGTTGCAGGAAGTCTCGATAGCATCGTGATGGTAGAAGGGGAGATGAAGGAAGTTTCTGAAGCGGAAATGATCAATGCCCTGGAAGTAGCCCACGAAGCCATCAAGGCTCAGTGCCGTGCTCAGCAGGATATGGCCGCTAAAGTGGCGACGTCGAATCCAAAGCGCACTTACGATCACGAGCCGAAGGACGAAGAATTGAAAAAGCGTGTGTGGGATGAGTGCTATGAGCAGTACTACACGACTGCTAAAACGCCTTCAGACAAGAACACTCGTTCAGATGCGTTTCATGCCATTCAGGAAACTTTTGAGGCTCAACTGACGGATGAATTCAAAGAGGCTAATCGCTTCTTAATCAATAAATATCACCACGACTGCTTGAAGGACGCCATGCGCAACATGATCCTCAACGAAGGCATTCGTTTGGATGGTCGCAGCACCACCCAGATCCGCCCGATCTGGAGTGAAGTGGGCTACCTTCCGGGGGCACACGGTTCAAGTGTGTTCACCCGCGGTGAAACCCAAAGCTTGACCACCCTGACCTTGGGTACCAAGCTTGATCAGCAGATGATCGACAGCGCTGTTATGCCGCGGGAAGATCGCTTCTTGTTGCACTACAACTTCCCACCATACAGCACCGGTGAAGCACGTCCGATTCGTGCTACCAGCCGTCGCGAAATTGGTCACGGAAACTTGGCGTTGCGCGCCCTCAAGCCGGTGATTCCACCGCAAGAGGTGTGTCCTTACGCTATTCGTATCGTATCGGATATCCTTGAATCCAATGGTTCATCGTCGATGGCGACGGTTTGCGCCGGTACCTTGGCACTGATGGACGGTGGTGTTCAAATCACAGCTCCGGTTTCAGGTATTGCGATGGGTCTGATCACCAACGAAGACAATTCTAAGTATCAGATTCTGTCCGACATCCTCGGCGATGAAGACCACTTGGGGGATATGGACTTCAAAGTAACCGGCACTTCTAAGGGAATTACCGCTTGCCAGATGGACATCAAGATTAAGGGGTTGAGCATGGACATGGTGAAGAACGCGTTGGAGCAAGCCCGTCAGGGTCGTTTGCACATCCTGGGCGAGATGATGAAGACCATGGACAAACCTGCCGAAGATTACAAGCCACATGCACCACGTATTGTTAGTTTGGAGATTCCAAGCGACACGATTGGCGCTGTGATTGGCCCCGGTGGTAAGATTATTCAAGAAATCCAGAAGTCAACTCAGACGGTCATTACCATCTCAGAAGTGGACAATAAGGGTATCGTGGAAATTGCATCTGCGAACAAGGAGAACTTGGATGCTGCGCTCAAGCGTGTACGTAGCATTGTATTCCCGCCGCAGATTGAGGTTGGAGAAATTTATGACGGTGTTGTGAAGAATATCCAGGCCTTTGGAGCGTTCGTCGAGATTCTACCGAAACAAGATGCGCTTTTGCACGTATCGGAGATTGACTGGCGTCGCATTGAGAACGTTCGTGACGTGCTCAAGGAAGGCGACAGAATTCAGGTGCAGGTAATTGGCAAAGACCCGAAGAACGGCAAGTACAAATTGTCGCGCAAGGTGCTTCTGCCAAAGCCTGAAGTTCAGGCGAACTAATGCGATGAGGGGATGTTTATCCTCTCAGAGCAAGGTTGGCCGATGAGATTTTTGCTTAAACGGGAGTTTGCTCCCAACAATTGAAAACAATACATGAGGCAATTAAAAATCACCAAACAGGTAACGAACCGTGAAACGGCTTCGTTGGACAAGTATCTGCAGGAGATTGGTCGCGTAGACCTGATTACTGCGGAGGAAGAAGTGGAGTTGGCCAAGCGCATCAAGGCCGGCGATCAGGTGGCTTTGGAGAAATTGACCAAGGCTAACCTGCGTTTCGTGGTTTCGGTGTCGAAACAATACCAAAACCAGGGGTTGAGCTTGCCTGACTTGATCAATGAGGGTAACCTCGGTTTGATCAAGGCTGCACAGCGTTTCGATGAAACGCGTGGTTTCAAATTCATCTCCTACGCGGTATGGTGGATTCGTCAGTCTATTCTTCAGGCGTTGGCCGAACAGTCGCGTATTGTGCGTCTGCCGTTGAATAAGATTGGTTCCATCAATAAAATCAACAAGGCATTCGCCAAGTTGGAGCAGGAGTTTGAGCGTCCGCCAACACCGGCTGAATTAGCGGAGGTGCTGGAGATGACCCTCGACGAAGTGAAGCAGTCGATGCGCAACAGCGGTCGTCACGTGTCGATGGATGCGCCGTTGAAAGACGGTGACGACAGCAGCAGCACGATGTACGACGTATTGCAGACAAACGATACGCCTTCACCGGATACCGATTTGTTGCATGAGTCGCTGCGTAAAGAGATTGAGCGCTCGCTGCGCACGCTGACTAGTCGCGAGGCTGACGTGGTGCGTTTGTACTTCGGTTTGAACGGAGAGCATCCGCTTACGCTGGAGGAAATCGGTGAGCGTTTTGATTTGACCCGCGAGCGCGTGCGCCAGATCAAGGAGAAGGCGATTCGCCGTCTGAAGCACACCAGCCGCAGCAAAATTTTGAAATCCTACTTGGGTTAATCCCTTTCAAAAAGACCAAAGGCAGTTTGTTCATTGCCGATGGGTTAAACATCGCAAAAGCTCCGGGAACGGGGCTTTTGTTTTTGGGTGAAATGGTGAAAAGGTGAAGTGGTTTATCTCGCCGCGGGCCTTCGCCCTTCGTCCCTCGCCCTTCGCCCTTATCTTTGCACAAATCATAATCCCATGCGCCTAACCCTCACCACCATCGCACTGCTCTTGAGCACGATGCTATTCGCACAAGCTCCCGCCCTTATTCCATACCAAGCCATAGCCCGCAATGCAGCAGGCGAGCCGCTGGCAAGCAGCACGCTCAATGCGCGTTTTACCATTCATGATTTGACCGCCACCGGCACAAGCGTTTGGCAAGAATTGCAAACGGTGAGTACGAGTGCGCTTGGTTTGTTTACGGTGCAACTTGGTAGCAGCGTGCCGCTCACGAATGTGAATTGGGCGTTAGGCGCTAAGTTCATGCAAGTGGAAATTGATTTGGGTAGTGGCTTTGTCGACATTGGAACGCAGCAATTGTTGAGCGTGCCGTATGCGTTGAATAGTGCAAGTTCTGAGATAGCCAATAACGGTTTTTCCAATGTCTCTTCCACAGGAGATACCCTTTATTTGGCCAACGGCACTTTTCTCATCATCCCCGGCATCAGTGCGGCCAATAATGGTGGTGGAGGCACAACCACCGGCACCACGCTCCATACCTGCGGCGCGCCCAACATCCACAACCCTAATCTGACCTACGGCAGTATGACCGACCAAGAGGGCAACGTGTACAAAACGATTGTGATTGGCACACAAGAGTGGATGGCGGAGAATCTGAATACGAGTATTTATCGGAATGGAGATGCGATAGCGACTGGATTGTCGAATGCTGAGTGGGAGAACACAATCAACACCCAACAAGGTGCATGGGCTTATTACAACAACGATGCAAGTTACTCCTGCCCTTATGGCAAGTTGTACAATTGGTATACGTGTGCAGATACTCGCCAGCTCTGCCCGGTGGGTTGGCATGTGCCCTCTGATGTGGATTGGAGCATTTTAACGACCTATCTCGGTGGGGAGGAAATTGCGGGAGGCAGAATGAAAACAACAGGCACAATCGAAGACGCAACAGGTCTTTGGGGCTCGCCGAACGTATATGCCGATAACAGCAGTGGCTTTTCAGGGGCTCCCGGGGGCTTCCGTAATGACTATGGGAGTTACTATTTCGTGGGCGATCTCGGTAATTGGTGGAGTTCTTCGGAGAACGGAGTCAACGACGCTTTTAGTCGCGTCCTGAATTACTTCTTTGGCCGTTTAAACCGGTTTAACGATGCAAAATCGTACGGTTTTTCGGTTCGTTGCCTCAGGGATTGAACATGAGCGGCCCTCGACTCCGCTCGGGCACTGGCCTTTTCGCTAGAAATAATCCCCTCGGCTCCGCTCAGTGACCGCCCGCTCCGGTCGAGCGGAGCCGAGGCCATTATTCTTGGCGAACCAACCGGTCCCCGAGCGAAGCCGAGGGGCGCAATTCGCCACTCGCCACTCGTCATTCGTCACTATTGAGTGTCGCCCCGCTGGGGCTCTATGTCCAACCTTGTCCTTCTGGCTAGTGATATTTCGCCCCTACGGGGCTAGTAACATGTCGCCCCTGCGAGGCTGCTGAAAGGCGAAGGCGTTCCCATGAGAGCAACGGTCCCTCGGCTCCGCTCGGGAACCGGGAGCTCTGACTATGTTGAGCACCTCGGCTCCGCTCGGTGACCGCCGGCGTCGGCCGAGCGAAGCCGAGGCCATTATT
>JBKCDO010000297.1:0-19900 GCA_046304755.1 Flavobacteriales bacterium | reverse complement strand
CTCAATCTCCTCCTCGTCGCCATTCACCTTAATGTGGCTTCCACGAGCCATTATCTTGAGCTTGGGAAAGCGGCTTTGAATGAATTTAAACTTGCTGTTGGTTGGACCGAAAAACTCGAGTTGGTCGATATCCGGAAGGATGATTTCTTTCTCTGTCAAGCGTTAATTCCTTTTTTGATAAGTTTACGAAAGGAGTGAATTTATGCCTCAAAAGTAGATGGATTTTTGTGTCGGTGGGAATAATAACGTTAACATCTGATTTAGGACTTCGCGACCATTATGTGGCCGCCGTCAAAGCCTCGATACTCTCGCAGGCTCCGCAGGCACAGATTGTCGACATCAGTCATGAAGTCCATTCATTCGATATACAAGCTGCGGCTTTTCTGGTGCGCAACGTCTGGCATCAATTCCCGCTGGGCACCGTGCACGTGATTGGCATCAATCCGGAGTTCACGGCTATCCAACCGCATCTGGCTATTCACTATATGGGGCATTATTTCATCGCCGCCGATAATGGTGTTTTCTATTTATTGTTCGACAGTGAGCCGGATGACATTTTTGAGATAACGCTGCCCCAAGGCGACGACTGGACCTTTCCCATGAAAGGTGTTTTTGCCAAAGCCGCTGCTCACCTTTCACGTGGTGGGTCTATTGAGTTTTTGGGACAACGTGCTTCGTCGTTCAATACAGCGCTGATCCAGACTGCTGTTTTGGAAGGTGATTTACTGAAAGGACATGTGGAATACATCGACTATTACGGCAACGTGTATTGTAACATTTCCAAGAAATTGTTTGAAAGCGTGCGACGCAAACGCCGATTCAATATCCTCTACAAAAGCGTTGGTTTCGCGATTTCTAAAATCAGCCATTATTATACTGACGTAGTCGAAGGCGAGCGCCTGGCCATGTGGTCGTCTACCGGGCAATTGATGATTGCCATCAACGGTGGTACTTCGTTACACGGTGGTGGTGCTGCCGATTTATTTGGCCTGCAAGTGGGCGACGTAATCCGAATTGAATTCCATGGTGACCCGAATAGTGAAGATGACTTTCCGGACTGATACAGCGGAAACCTTTCTCTCGATTTTCGAGCAATACAAATCACGCATTCGCCACACACAGGGATGCACTCACCTATCATTGTTGCGTGATGTCAATCAGCCAACCGTTTTTTTCACCTACTCTCATTGGGAGGCCGAGGAATATTTGGAAGCCTATCGCCTCTCCGCCACCTTTGGCGACGTCTGGCCGCAAGTAAAACCACTCTTCGGAGCGCCGGCTGAGGCATGGACGGTCAGCGAAGAGATCGTTCCATAACAAATAAGCCACCCCCAAAGGAGTGGCTTATTCATCATGAAGTGTATTTGATTAATAGCTTCCTGTCAGCATCAAACGATGTGATGACATGTTGCCATTGAATCCGATGTTTAAATGATACAACCCTTGCGCCATGCCGCTAAGGTCGATCGTAAACGTTGAGCCGAATCCTGCAGTTTGTGCAAGAGGCGCCTGATTCACCAATCGACCGCGGCTGTCGGTTACTGTCCAAAGCATCTCGCCGGCTTGAGCCGAGGTAAGATTCACTTTGAAAATACCTTCACTCGGGTTCGGGCTGATGGTTACGTGCACATCCATTCCGGCATGCTCAATCAACCCTGTTGAAATCACAGCTGCTTCCGATTGACCCAGGCATCCGTTCGCATCTGCAATAGCAGCGATGTATTCGCCTTCGCACAATCCCGTGATTGGCGAACCGATTGAAGCATTCGGATCATTCCACTGAATAGTGAATGGCGCCGTACCACCTGTAATGGTTACTTCTGCTGAACCATCACAAGCGCCGGAGGCACTGACCGGAGTTACGCTTACCGAAGCAGCTATGGCATCAGGTTGCGTAATGCTGACTGAACCGGATACATCGCACCCATTGCCGTCGGTCACCGAGAAGAAGTAAACTCCCGCAATAAGTTGGGCCGGATCAAATCCATTCCAATCGTAGAGATAGTTTCCTACCCCACCGGAGGCAACAACTTCCGCATTTCCGTCATTTCCACCAAAACACGAAACGTCGGCTGAACTCAGTGAGTAGGTAATCGCCTCAGGTGCCACCAGTGTAATAATGGTATCCAATACAATCGCACTGGTTCCATCAGAAACAATCAATTGATGCGGACCTGCAGCGGCATTGAACAAGGTATCGTTTCCGACTACCCCATCCCATGCATACGAAAATGGTGGAGTGCCGCCGACGGTTGTCACTTCAATGGTTCCTGAGTTGGTGCCGGCACACAGTGGGTTTAGCGCTTGTAAGGTGAACACAGGTTGTGTATCGGAGGTTACAGTGAATTCCTGAACTGCGAAGTCGCTCCAAATGTTCTGATCGGAACGCACGCGGATGTAGAGTTGATGCACACCCACGGCAATGCTCGAAGCATCAAGGAGCTCGTCGATATCCACCGTCGTTGCCGTTGGCACTGCGATGGCGGTACCATTGCCCTGACCCGGATCGGTATCAATATAATATTCCGCCGCATCGATGTAGTGAATCGTAGGGAGCAGAGATCCTTCGGTAACAATGACCGTTCTGCCGCGCGCATTGCTCCAGTATCCGATGTCTGACTTTACACGCACATATAGCTGGTGGGTGCCGGGAGTCAGATTAACGGCCATGCTCGAAGTCAGCGACACGGATAAACCTGGCGTATCCACTGCGAGGTCATTTCCATTGCCAACACCGGGATCGGTATCAAAGAAGTACTCCGCGGCGATGATTTGATCGGCAACAGGTGTATCATTCACCCGGCGCACGATAAAGCTGCGCATGCGCGAGTTGCTCCACATACCTCCTGAGGCTTTGAAACGCACTCCCACTTGATGCACACCGGGAGTTTGAGAAGTGGCGACAGCTGCAAACACGGAGGCCAATGTCGGACTCGCCGTAA
Organism: Flavobacteriales bacterium; assembly: GCA_046304755.1. GTDB lineage: Bacteria > Bacteroidota > Bacteroidia > Flavobacteriales_D > Sanyastnellaceae > JAIBBG01. Next base: position 16,958 of record JBKCDO010000297.1, on the reverse strand, counting down.
CCGGCACATCCACGCCATTTCCCACGCCGGGATCGGTATCGATGAAGTATTCGCAAGCCACTATTTCCTGAACCACCGGCTGCTGGTTGGCGGTGTTGGAAACAAAGACGGTGCGACCGCGTGCATTGCTCCACAAATTGGTGGACGCTTTGCAGCGCACATAGAACGCATGAAACCCACTGCTTATGCTCAGTGGCAAGTTGCCGTTGATGCTGGTGGCAGAACCCGTGGGATTATTCCCCAGCGGTATTCCATTGCCTACTCCGGGATCGGTATCGAAGAAGCCTTCCGCTTCAACGATGGTTTGTGCCGTTCCCGAAATAACCATCAACAGCGCACATACTGCGGTGATGATGGAAGTTCTCATTGGTTTGCTGGGATTATACCGGTTGCCTGAATATCAAGTGTTCCGCCTTGCGGAATTACCGGGTTATTGATGATGAAAGATGAAACGTAAGGCACTTGACCACTCAAACTACCGTATTGCGAACCTTCAGCAAAAGGATAAGCACCGCCCTGGATGCCGATTGTTGTGCCGTCAGAACCCGCATTGATACCCTGCGACGAAGCAACCAAACTAAAGTTCAATTGGTTGAACGGAATGGTATTGTTCGCATAGGCATTCGGTGTTTGAGGTGCATTGATGAAGGGATTTGTGCCATTGCTTAAATTGTCCGTTAAGGTTACAGCACCGTCTATATCCGTGAATGCACAACCCGAACAGAAGAGCATGCTGTTGTTAATCGTGCAACCCGAACAATTGTCAAAGTCACCGCTGCCATTCAAATACGTCTCAGTGAAGCTATGCATGACGCAGTTAGAAAATTGTGCGTTATACAACTCGGTCATGAGAATTTTATAAAACGTACAATTCGCAAACAACGTCGAATAGGCCATAGAGCTATTGCTACCATCCAACAATACAAAAGGCTGGAAACTTTCGTAGCTGTCGTTAAAGTTAAAAATGCAATTGGAGAATACCTGCCCTGCAGCCTGGCCGATTTCATAAAGAAATCGAAAACCTACGCAGTTACGAACCAACAGATTGGTCGAACTAGCATTCAGATTCAACTGATAAATGTATGAATCCTTGATGGTAATATTCGCTGCATTGATTGCGGCATAGTAACTAATCTGAACACCCTCCATTATACTGCCTTCTGATCCCGCGCCGAAATTGGTTGAGTACATATATGCAGGCATTCCGGGAGGCGTGCCCCATCCCGGACCAATGATGTGCAATCGCTTAGATGAATTCAAATTGTAACTATTCAGCGAACCGACCAATTGGAGCGTATCACCGGCCTCGGCCACGTTGTGCGCTATTTGAATATCGCTATACTGCGCCGGCACTGTTGGGTTGTTAGATACAGTGAAAATTGTAGCATTGGCCGCCACGGTGAGCGATAATGCCAAGGATGTTAAAATCGTTTTCATGACAAGATAAATAAGATTAAATGTTTCAGCGAAAGTGGCCGAAGTCCGGTGACTTGGCAATCACTAAAATTTGCTATACATAAGACATCTCTCATCAGTGTCTACCTTGGTGGTTTGTAAGTTATTTTAGCGCGCACTTGCATCACGCCTCGGTTTAATGACTAAACACCTCATTTTCATCACGATTTCGCTCATTGTTGCGCTGCATGTGAACGCGCAAGACTGCTCGGGCTTGCGCAATGAATCCGTGGCTCAGCCCGACGAGCTCCTTGCTACGTCGAGTATCAAATTGAAAACACGCAGCCCCAAGGAAGTTGATGAAGCCGAGGCTTCCATCAAGAAAGATCTGTTGGTCAAACTTTCCGAGAAAATCATCATTGAGGTAGAGAGCGGTTCAACGAGCTATGTCAAGGAAGAGGGAAATGCGCTCACACAACTGTTCAGCAGCGAAACGCGCATCAACTCAAACACCAAGTTGGGTAACCTTCGCTTTGAAACCTGCTTCGACGATAAGTATAAGACACTCTTCGGTCGCTGCAGGCTCAACAAGGCCGGCTTGGCAGAATCCATCCTCAAGGACTGTATTACGCGCATGATTGGACTAAAAGCAGAAATCGATGCGCAGTCGAAATCCAACAACACCGTAAACGTCAGGCCCCTGGAGCGCAAGTATGAAGCCATCGCATCCGATTTTAAAACAGCGGTATTCCTCAACCACCGCATCAGCACGACCGAGTGGAATTTGCTGGTAGCCGACTACAACACTGCATTAAGTACGATTAATAATTCCGAAGAGCTGCTCAACTTGCAGGCCTCCATCGATCAGGCTTCGGACTTGGTGAATAAGGATGCGTTTGAAGAAGCTATCGCTCTGCTCAAAGCCTTAAGGGCCAAACACAAGCTTAATGATGAAGTCGAATTTCAGTTGCAGCAAGCCTATGACCGCTACCTGCGGCATATCCGTGTGGAGGCATCCAAACTAGTGCAACAACATGAATACGAGCAGGCCATTGAGCTCGTCGACAACTACTGCGAAAGCGCAGTGTGCAGTGCTGACGCAAAAGAATTACGACAGGAAATCCGAACGGGCTATTTCAGTGAAACAGCAGAACGACTCGCTGCAGCTATGCGCGCCAAGGAAGACGAGCCCAGTAAAATCTACCATCAACAATTGATGGCGTTGGCCGATATTCAACCCGAACGCTTCAAAGAGCTGGATGGCCGCTACCAGCAATATAAGGTTGATCGTCTAATGGAGAAGGCCCGTATTGAACGCGATAAACGCAATTTCTGGGAAGCCTATAGCCTGTTGCGCACATCCGAGCAATTGTACGGCGTCAATACCGGTGAACTCAAATCACTGAAAGAAGAACTATTCAAGAAAATCGTCCACCAGGAAATCGCTGAAGAGAAGAAATACAGACCACACCTGAACTCCTTCGAGTTCGGTCCGGAAGGGTTTTCCAATGAAATTCCGTTACGAGACATTCAAGCGTATAATCCCGCTGCAATCTACCTGGGATTCTCCGCCGGACTTTATTTCAAGTATAACCATGGTCCCATCAATGACCAAAAAGGATACGCCGTGCGGTCGGACGTGATCGGCTTGCGCATGCGTTATATCCATTTCCCGAGCACCTTTACCATTCAAAACGACTTGATTCCGGAGCTTGAAGGACATTTAGTTGAAGCCGGTGCCGATGGTGTGCTACTGCGCATTTTCCATTACAATGTGAGTGCAGTGTATAACGAAGCTTCGCATATTGGAGGTCCCATGGGAATGAGCACGTCCATCGGTGTGCGCCTGCCCATTCGCAGTCTGGCCTTTGGAGTTGATGGGCGTTACTTCAATGACCTCGATAACTACACCGCCATCAATACGGTGTTCTATCTGCACGGCAAATTGGATTTTCGCCGAGATTACACCCGTGCCGACAAGCGTCGTGTGCGCGCCCGATTACGTGAGTTTTAAGCAACACTAGTTCGAAAACATCTTCCGCTTTAGCACGTCGGTTCCATTCGTTTTTGGCTAATTTGCGCACTGTAAAAACAGCACAGACGATGAATTATCTTGATTTCGAAGAGCCCATTAAAGAGCTTCATACCCAGATTGAGAAGTTGAAGGAAAGTGAGAAGAAAGCCGGTGTGGATATGTCGGCCGCTATTCATGAACTCGAAGAAGCCGCCGAGAAAAAGGTGCAGGAGATCTACGGGAATCTCGATTCATGGCAGCGTGTGCAAGTGAGCCGTCATCCTGACCGTCCTTACACCCTACAATACATCGAACACATCACCGGTGGCAATTGGATTGAACTCCATGGCGACCGCACGGTGAAGGATGATAAGGCGATGGTAGGTGGCTTCGGTTTCATCGACGATATGAGCGTCATGTTTATCGGTCAGCAGAAAGGAAATACAACCAAGCTTCGTCAGTTCCGCAACTTTGGTATGGCCAATCCGGAAGGATATCGCAAAGCCCTTCGTCTGATGAAACTGGCAGAGAAATTCAATAAGCCGATTGTGACGTTTATCGATACACCAGGGGCATTTCCCGGTCTGGAAGCAGAAGAGCGCGGACAAGGAGAAGCCATCGCGCGCAACCTGTTTGAGATGATGAAACTGCAGGTGCCTGTTATCTGCATCATTATCGGAGAAGGAGCATCCGGAGGAGCGCTCGGCATCGGTATCGGCGATCGTGTGATGATGCTGGAAAATACCTGGTACTCTGTTATCTCCCCTGAATCCTGTTCTTCCATTTTATGGCGCTCCTGGGATCACAAAGTGACTGCCGCCAAGGCCTTAAAACTCACCGCAGAAGACATGCATTCCAACAAGCTCATCGATGGCATCATCCGAGAACCACTGGGCGGCGCACATACCAATCCAACGGAGACATTCAACACCGTGAAGGAAGTCATCAAAAATGAATTAGCGTCGTTGATGAAAATGGATGCCGCATCGCGCACACGCCAACGCCAGGATAAGTTCTGTGCGATGGGGGTTGTGGTGGGAGCGTAGACTTTTCTAACCGCAAAGAGGGAAGTTTTCACGCAAAGGAACGCAAAGAGATTCTTTCACGCAAAGGAACGCAAAGTTAGAATCACGCAAAGACTACCTGCTGTGTTATGCCAAGCTACTGACTTCTCTGCGTGTATTTCCTCTGCGGGCTCTGCGTGAAAGAATTTCATTGCGGGCTCTGCGTGAAAGAATTTCATTGCGGGCTCTGCGTGAAAGAATCTCATTGTGGTCTCTGCGTGAAGACTACCTGCTGTGTTATGCCAAGCTACTGACTTCTCTGCGTGTATTTCCTCTGCGGGCTCTGCGTGAAAGAATCTCATTGCGGGCTCTGCGTGAAGACTACCCGCTGTGTTATGCCAAGTTACTGACTTCTCTGCGTGTATTTCCTCTGCGGGCTCTGCGTGAAAGAATCTCATTGCGAGCTCTGCGTGAAAGAATCTCTCTGCGTTCCTTTGCGTGAACGAATTCAGAAATCAGAATTAAATCACTACCCTTTGAGTATCTCCCGCGATATCACCAGCTTCTGGATCTCACTAGTCCCCTCGCCTATCGTGCACAATTTAGAATCACGATAGAATTTCTCGACCGGAAAATCTTTGGTATAACCGTAGCCCCCGAAAATCTGAACAGCTTCCGTAGCGCAACGCACTGATACTTCTGAAGCGTAGTACTTGGCCATTGCTGACTCCTTGGTCATCTTCATTTTATTGTTCTTCATGTAAGCCGCCTGATACAACAATGCCTCTGCTGCCTGTATCTGCGTTTCCATATCGGCGAGTTTGAAGGCAATCGCCTGGAAGTTGGCAATAGGCTGACCGAATTGCTCGCGCTCCTTGGCGTATTTCACAGCCGCTTCAAATGCACCCTTGGCAATTCCCATCGCCAGAGCACCAATGCTGATGCGACCGCCATCGAGAATCTTCATGGCCTGCTGGAAGCCCTTCCCTACTTCGCCACAAATTTGGCTCTTGTGCACACGGCAATTATCGAAGATGAGCTCCGCCGTTTCGCTGGCGCGCATGCCGAGTTTATTTTCTTTCTTACCACCGGAGAAGCCCGGAGTTCCGCGCTCAATGATGAAGGCTGTGATACCATGTGAATCGAGCAAGTCGCCTGTGCGCACCAACACCACCGCGACTTCACCGGAAATACCATGGGTAATCCAGTTTTTCGTTCCGTTAATCACCCAATAATCGCCATCCTGAACAGCAGTGCACTTCATGCGCATGGCATCGCTACCGGTGTTCGCTTCCGTAAGTCCCCAGGCGCCAATCCATTCTCCGGAGGCAAGCTTGGGTAAGTACTTCTGCTTCTGCTCTTCATTGGCAAATTCCAGGATATGATTGGTGCAAAGGGAATTGTGCGCCGCCACCGAAAGACCAATGGATCCGCACACTTTCGCCACCTCTTCGATCACCGAGATGTATTCAAAATAGCCCAATCCTGAGCCGCCATATTCTTGTGGAACCAACACGCCCATGAGACCAAGTTCTCCCATTTTACGGAAGACCTGTCGCGGGAATTCCTGGCTTTCATCCCAGGTCATCACGTGTGGACGAATTTCTTTTTCAGTAAAATCACGCACCATCTGCGCGATCATCAACTGATTTTCTGATTTTTCAAAGTTCATTGCTTTGCGTAAATAAGAGTTTCTGTTGTGATGACTGAACAGTCGTATCAACTGCACAGTTCATTAAAGGCGTGCAAAAGTAGTGACGTGAGAAGTAAAGGGCACCATGCGATCCATTCCTTTCAAGAAACTTAACTCGACTAAAAATTGAAACATAACGACTTCTGCTCCGGCCATCTGCACGAGTCTGGCCGCTGCTTCTGCCGTGCCTCCGGTCGCCAGCACGTCATCGTGGATCAGGACGCGCATACCCGGTTTCAGGGCATCTTTGTGTACTTCGATGGCGCTGCTTCCGTACTCAAGATCGTAGCTGACGGTGTGACACTCGCGCGGAAGTTTGCCCTTTTTGCGCACCATCACGAATGGCACGCCCAGACGCATGGACAGCGGAACAGCCAACAAAAACCCGCGACTTTCCAAACCAACGATGGCCTGGATGTTCAATCCGCGGCATTCTTCCACCATGCCATCGAGGATGTCGTTGAGCAATCGTGGATCCTGAAAAATGGGAGTGATGTCCTTGTAAACGATGCCCGGCTTGGGGAAATCATGCACGTCCACCATGGCTTCTTTAATACGTTGGTCGAGATTCATAGCCCGCAAAAATCAGCGAACTTCCAGGTAATCCCTAATCTTCACAAAGGTTTTTTCATCGATCAACAAACACTTTTTCAGATCTGCCGCGGTCTTGAATCCACCGTGCTTATTGCGGTAACTGATAAAGCCCTTGGCTTGTGTTGCGGAGAAATATGGATGGCGGAGCAAACGCTCGAGCGTCACGGTGTTCGGGTTGAAACGCTCGACCCACGCTGTATCCAACACCAGAAACGGACGCAGTGTATCAAGCTTCTCCGGGGTCATGCGATACACTTCGAGCAGCTGCTCCACACTGACAAATCCGCCCAGCCCATCGCGGTACTCGACAATCTTTCGCGCAAGCCATGGTCCTATTGCGGGTAAATTCCTTAGGTCAATGGTATCAGCGGAATTGAGTTCAACGATGCGGCTCTTGCGAAATGCAGGGGTGTATGCCAAGCGCTCTGTTGGTTTCAGTGAATCCACATCACTCGCATACATGCGGCGCGAAGACCAGCGCTGAGAGAAGCGTCGTGTGGAATCGAATCCCTTGTCGGCATGATGCGTTTCCTCCACAGCCGTATCTGCAGCGAACACCACATTGCGATATACAAATGGAAGCTTGGGCTTTGTATAAACATGCACATACCAGCGTACTGCTATGGCCAGTGCAAACAGCACCATGAGTACGGTCAGTGCCTGAAGTTCTCGAAGGGTGAACTCCATCCACACTTTCCAATCGCGCGGGTTGTATTCCATGAGGCAAAGGATGGGCGCACGCGGCACCTATCCTATTCCTCACGGGCATAAATTATAGGAATAGTATGCTTACGAAAGTCCGCTCACAACACCATTCGCATCGATGTCCATGCCTTCACTGGCGGGGATTACTGGTAGTCCGGGCATGCGCATCATGTCGCCCAGGATGGGTATGATGAAGCCGGCACCGACAGCGAACTCGAACTCGCGCACGGTGACAGTAAAGCCTGTCGGACGTCCTACCTTCGATTCATCATCGCTGAACGATTTTTGCGTTTTCGCCATACAGACCGGCAAAGCAGCCAATCCCAGCTTATCGATGATTTTCAAATCGCTCTCGGCATCCTTCGAGAAATTGACTGCATCAGCACCATAGATTTCTTTCGCAATGCGGGTGATCTTTTCCTTCACCGGCATCGACCAGTCATAGAGTGGTTTAAAGGCATTCTTGCCGGACTCGATTTCACCAACAACAGCATGGGCAAGATCTTTCAAGCCTTCACCACCTTGCGCAAAACCACGCGCCACAACAGCCTTCACGCCTATTGCCGCGCACTGGGCAATAACGTAATTGAGTTCTTCCTCGCTATCAGTAGGGAAATGATTTATGGCAATCGTTGGATTGATACCGAACTTCTGACAGTTTTCGATGTGCTTGGCGAGGTTGCCAAACCCTTTGGTGACGCGCTCCATGGAAGCTGTATTGTACTCCTCCTTCTTGGCACCACCGTGATGACGCAAGGCACGGATGGTGGCTACCAGCACGATGGCGTCGGGCTTGAGATTGCCATAACCGCATTTGATGTTCATGAACTTCTCAGCACCGAGATCAGCGCCAAATCCGGCTTCGGTCACGACATAATCGGACAGCGATAAGCCCATCTTAGTGGCGATGATGGTGTTGGTGCCTTGAGCGATATTGGCAAACGGTCCACCGTGAATGATGGCCGGATTACCTTCGAGTGTTTGCACTAAGTTCGGCTTGATGGCATCTTTCAGCAGGAGTGCCATGGCGCCTTGCGCTTTGAGGTCGCGGGCGTAGACAGGCTTTTTATCGAAGGTGAATCCGACGAAGATGTTACCGAGTTTTTCTTTGAGATCCTCAATGTTTTTCGACATACAGAGAATCGCCATCACTTCGCTGGCGGGTGTGATGTTGAAGCCGTCCTGACGCGGCATTCCATTGGCTGTGCCGCCAAGACCGATGGTGATGTTGCGCAGTGAACGGTCGTTCATGTCCATCACGCGCTTCCAGTAAATCTGGCGTGGATCGAGGCCGAGGTTGTTTTGTTTGTTCTGAAGAGTGTTGTCGATGAGCGCGGCCAGCAAGTTGTTTGCTTTTTCGATGGCGCTGAAATCACCGGTAAAGTGCAGATTAATATCTTCCATGGGAACGACCTGCGCGTATCCGCCGCCTGCAGCACCGCCTTTGATACCGAAAACGGGACCTAAAGATGGCTCACGCAAAACGACTGTCGCCTTCTTGCCGATTTTATTGAGTCCTTCGGTGAGGCCGATGGAGGTTGTGGTCTTTCCTTCACCTGCCGGCGTGGGCGTGATGGCCGAAACCAGAATGAGTTTGTGTTGCTTAATCGCTTCTTCGTTGATGAGGGAAAGCGGGAGTTTCGCTTTGAACTTACCGTAATGTTCGAGGTCATCTACGGCGATGTTCAGCTTGGCAGCAATTTCATTGATGTGCTGCATCTTGCATGACTGGGCAATTTCCAGGTCGCTTGGGAAAGACATAGGTGTAGTTTGTTGTGTTGGGGACGAATATAGCGGAAAGTGGTTAGTGAGGGGTGAAGGGCGAAGGGCGAAGGGGCGAAGGGCGAAGGGCGAAGGGCTGAGGTGTCTCTATAATACTACCATCCTGTAATCCTGCAATCCTTTAATCTTTGCTCTCGCTGCGCCATTGCGGTTAAAAAAAATCAATAGCAAGAATGAGAATGAGTATGAGGGTTACGAACCGCCCCTCGACTTCGCTCGGGGACCGAGTAAATCGCGAAAATGATTGGCCTCGACTCCGCTCGGCCGCCGCGGGCGGTCACCCAGCGGAGACGAGAGGCTATGTCTCTTCTGGCTCCACCCTCGCCTTTCAGCAGACCAATGGGTGCGAAATCTAGAAAGAACATAAGGCGCGCGTTCGCAGAAAAATAGCTCGTCACACCTGTTAACATTTTCGATGTGTACATTTTAAATGTTAACACGAAAAAAGTTAACAGGTTCAAAAAATCAATTCATTCTGTTCCGAAGACAGTAAACCGATTTGAATTCGTCAGACGGCAACTGAACACTTGGCTTCGAGACTAAACCCTCGAACCTTTGGGAATTTCCAAACCATTGAAATTTAAAAAACGTCACTGAGCGAACCTGCAACTTTCAACCGTCCATTTTTTTTAACCGCCGAGTCGCCGAGTGAGCAGAGAATCTTTGCGCTTTTGGCGTCTTTGCGGTTGAAAATAATCCCACATCAGCAGTCATGCCTATCGAATTATTGAAATACAGGAACGGCAATAAAACTATCATTATCTTCGCTTCATGCAAGTCATCCATTCCAATTTCAGAGAGATTCAAGCGCTTTGTGACCATCACAAGGTAAAAGAACTCTATGTATTTGGTTCAGTTCTGACACCTTCCTTCACTGAAAAAAGTGATATCGATGTGCTCGTTCTATTTGAACCTATGAAATTGGAGGATTACTTCGACAATTACATGGATCTCAAGGAAAAACTTAGGCAATTACTTGCACATGAGATTGATTTGGTTGAAAATCAAGCCATCAAAAACCCTATATTCAGGCGCATTGTAGATCGCGACAAGCAATTGGTGTATGAACGAAAAAGTGCTTAAATATCTCTTCGACATCAAGCAGGCAATGGACGAAATCGATTCTTTCTTTTCCGGGAAAGAAAAGCGTTTTGTTGATTATAAAAACAACATGCTCCTAAAAAGAGCTATCGAAAGAAACCTTGAAATAATCGGTGAAGCAGTCAATAAAATTCTAACTATTGATGCCGAATTCCCAATCGAAAATGCACGTAAAATTGTGGGCCTTAGGAATCACATTGTGCATGCCTATGATAATATTTCAGACGAAAACATTTGGGGCATCATCATCAATCATCTGCCACGCCTGCGACAAGATGTTCAATCTCAAATCGATGCTGCTGAGTGAGAATGCAGCGGCAGCAAACATCATTTTTTATTACCGCCGAGTCGCCGAGTGAGCAGAGAATCTTTGCACTTTTGGCGTCTTTGCGGTTGATTAAAAAATGGCCATCGATAACCGTCCCTCGACTTCGCTCGGGGACCGAGTAACTCGCGTAAATGATTGGCCTCGGCTCCGCTCGGCCGACGCGGGCAATCACCGATTGGAGCCGAACCACGCTGCTTGTCACTTGTCACTATTATGTGCCGCCCCTCCGGGGCTAATAACAGTTCGCCCCGCTGGGGCTGCTGAAAGGCGAAGGTCCAGATTATAAAACCGCCACTTCGTCCTTCGCCCTTAGTCCTTCACCCCTCTCCCTTCACCCCTCAAGCTAAATCCTCCCCTTCACCGCCGCGAACACCATCCGATTGTAGGCTTTAATCACGCGGAAGTAAGGTGTCTGCAGAGCGCCAAACTGTCGAAAGCTGTTTTCAATTCCCTCGTCCATGCTGCCTTCAAAATCGAAGGTGCGACACGCGTCTTTCAGGTGTTTTATCGCTTCGAAAACCACACGCGAAGAGGCGCCGGAAGCGGCATGCTCCGGCGAAATGGATGAAATCAAGTTGTAGGCGCACTGACCATCATAGACGATCCACAAGGCAGCGTGCAAGTCTCCTTGTGCATCTTGCAGACCAATGACCAGTATCTGATGACGCGCAGATGCCGCAGCATGAATGCGCTCCAACACAGCCTGCGGATAAAAAATCTTCTTGCCCTTGGCTCTTAAGCTCTGCGCATGATGACGATAGAAATCCTGTGGCGTGATGGCGGTCGTGACGATTAACTCCGCAGCCTTGCGTATTTGCTTTTGCTTGGCATAACTCATGGCTTCAAAGCAAGCCTCGGGATTACGGATGTCCGAAATGCGATACGTATACCGCGTAGTTTGTGTGAATCCTGACCAGTAGAATGGCAGCCAGTTGGTGATATCCGGCGAGAAGTGTTGCATGAAAAACGCCAGTTTCAAGCGTTTCAATTCTTCCACAATATGCGTCGCCGCCTTTTTCTCGCGACTCAATCGATCGTGTTCCGACTCCCCCTCATGCAGGCGATACCAAATGCCCGTTCCTTGCGTAAGCGCGGGATTGATGACAAAACGAATTCCCCACTTGCGCGATAGCTGATACGGCAGCGCCGCTTCAATGTGGCCGCCTTCTTCATACAGCAATACGTCCCACTCATGGGGCGGACACACCGCGTCCAACCACCACGCTTGCGAAAACAACGGAACATGCACCTCAGAGGCACAAAGTTCGGCGTATCGTTGTTTGGCGGTTTGCATGAAGTTTTCGGGCTGGCTGCAAATGTACACGGGTGTGCATCACCTGCGGCTTTTGCGACGTGCTCATTCCACATCCTGACAAAATTGCGCAGTCCACCCAATGGCACAACGGTTGACTTAGCCGCGCGCAAATCATTAAAAAATACAGACCTATGAGTACGATGACAGAAGGACAATTGAAGGTACACACCGACAACATCTTCCCGATTATCAAGAAATTCCTATACAGCGATCATGAAATCTTTTTGCGCGAATTGGTGAGCAACGCCGTAGATGCTTGTCAGAAGGTAAAGACGTTGAGTGTTTCCGGTGAAATCAATCATGACGGAAAAGGGCTGCTGGTCGAGGTTATCGCTGACAAAAATGCCAAGACGCTGACAGTGCGTGATAGCGGTATCGGAATGACCCAAGAGGAAGTGGAGAAATACATCAACCAGATTGCCTTCAGTGGTGCCGAAGAATTCGTAGAAAAATATAAAGACGCCCAAATCATCGGTCACTTTGGACTGGGGTTCTATTCGGCCTTCATGGTGGCGAAACAGGTGGAAATTCAAACACTTTCGCAGCGTGCCGGCAGCACACCTGTGCACTGGACCTGCGACGGGTCACCTAACTTTTCAATGGGTAAAGGTCAGCGCACCACTCCCGGAACGGAGATTATCCTTCACCTCAGCGACGACTCGATTGAATTCGCCGAGGACAGTCGTATCGAAGGTATCCTGACAAAGTACTGCAAATTCATGCCGGTCGATATTCAATTCGGTGAAAAATCGGAATGGGTTGATGGCGAAGAAACCGATGACAAAGGCGAGAAGAAGCAAGTTGAGTTGAAGGTGCCCAACATCATCAACAACACTGCACCATTATGGATGAAGAAGCCTGCGGATCTCACGGATGAAGATTACAAAAGCTTCTACCATGAGCTCTACCCGATGAGTTTTGATGAACCCTTGTTCCACATTCACATCAACGTTGATTATCCGTTTAACCTCACCGGTATTTTGTTCTTCCCCAAAATGAAGAACAACATGGAGGTGCAGAAAAACAAAGTGCAGCTCTACAGCAATCAGGTGTTCATTACCGACGAGGTGAAGAACATCCTCCCCGACTTCCTTACGCTGCTGCATGGTGTTGTCGATTCACCGGATATCCCGCTGAACGTGTCTCGCAGCTACTTGCAGGAAGACGCGAACGTAAAGAAAATCTCCAGTCACATCACCAAGAAGGTGGCCGACAAACTTCAAAGCATGTATAATAATGACAAGGCTGATTACGAGAGCAAATGGGATGACATTGGAGTGTTCATTCATTACGGTATGCTCACCGATGAGAAGTTCTCGGAAAAGGCAGAGAAGTTTTCCCTCTTGAAAACGGCCAAGGGCGCGTATTTCAACCTGGAAGATTTCAAAGAAAAAATCAAAGACACGCAGAAGGACAAGAAAGGCGAAACAGTTATTCTTTACGCCAATAATGCAGAAGAGCAATTCTCCGCAATTCAGGCTGCGGCAGAGCGCGGATGGGAAGTCGTGATGCTCGATGGCCCGCTGGCTTCGCATTACATCTCCAAATTGGAGCAAAAACACAGCGGTCTGCGCTTCAAGCGTGTGGACGCCGACGTGATGGACAAGCTCATTGAGAAGGAGGACAATTCGGCCTCTGCCCTATCCGATGATCAGAAGAAGGGCATTACTTCAGCATTGGAAAAGCTCATCGACACCAAGAAATATCATGTAGAATTTGCCAACCTTTCGCCCACAGAAGCTCCATTTGTGGTGACGCAAAACGAATTCATGCGCCGTATGAAAGAACAGAGCGCCATGGGTGGCGGCGGATTCTACGGCACTCTTCCGGACAGCTATAATCTGGTAGCCAATGCCAACCATCCGCTATTTGGCAACACCGTAACCGACAACGATGGTAACACCATGCTTAATGACGCTAAGGTCAAGCAGGCCATTGATCTGGCGCTGCTCAGCAAAGGACTGCTTAAGGGTGAAGAACTCGCGAGTTTTGTGAAGCGGAGTTTGGAGAGTATTTGAGGGGAAGGATTTTAGGATTGTAGGATTGTAGCTGGCGGCAACTTGCCAACCTTCAATTTTTTTTTACCGCTGAGGCGCCAAGAGAGCAGAAATTTCTGCAATCTCGGCGCCTTTTGCGGTTCGAAAATGTAGAAGTGATTACGACCGTCAACCTCACCCCTCACCCCTTATCTTTACGCTCCCTTAATCACCGCCATGGAAACAACCTGCACCAACTGCGTTGAAAACGTTACGCTCCATTATTGTCCGAGCTGCGGGCAGAAGAAGTACCGTCGTATCGATAAAAAATACCTCATCGAGGAAATCCAATACACCTTGTTGCATGTCAACAAAGGCTTTTTGTATTCCGTGAAAAGCCTCTTGCGCAATCCCGGTAAGACAGCTCGCGAATACATTGAGGGTAAACGGGTAAATCACTACAAGCCCATTTTGATGGCGGTTGTCACCAGCGGGGTCTACGCTTTCCTATCGATGAAATTAATCGACCCGTCCGCCCTCTATAGCCAAAGCATGAATGACGACCCCCAGGGGGCCCAATTTGTGAAAGGCCTCGCGGAGTTCATGCTTCACTACTGGAATTTAATCACGCTGGCGCTCATACCGATTTTCGCCGTTCTTACCCGTTTCGTGTTTAGAAAACAAGCAGAAAATTACTTTGAGCACATTGTGATGAACGCCTTCCTGCAGTCGCTTTTTAATCTGCTTTACGTAATTATTTTCTTACCCATTTCCTTGTTGCTATTATCCAATTCGTCTTTGTTTTTGACATGGAATAACACTGCTCTGCTCCTTTATCCGATTGGTCTCATCTGGTTTTTTAAGACTTATTACCCGAACTTAAAGGTATCGACCATTATCGGAAAGGTGCTACTGATGTTTCTGTTTGTCATGCTCGCAGGCTTGGCGTTTTCTGTGGCGTATGCGTTTTATATGATGTCGAAAGGGCAATGAGAGGATTGTAGGATTGACGGATTGTAGGATTGCAGGGGGACTGAGGACTGAGGACGGGGGACTGGGGACTGGGGACTGGAGACTGAGGACTGGGGACTGGAGACTGATTATTACTCGGGCCATCGCCTTTCAGCAGCCCCATCGGGGCGAAATATCACTAGCTAGAAGGACGTCCTTGGTCATGGAGCCCCAGCGGGGCGGCACTCTATAATGGCGAAGGTCGAGGGACGAAGGACGAAGGGCGAAAGGCGAAGGGCGAAGGGCGGCCGCAATTGGCCTCACCTGCCCTGCCCCCCTCTCCTGTGGAGAGGGGCTGGGGGTGAGGCCTTGTTCGCATTGGTGAAAGATCAGTCTTTGACACATTATCGCCCCTCGGCTTCGCTCGGGGACCGGGCTCGGTTATGTTGTGAAATGTCCCCTTTCAAACTAGCGCCCCTCGGCTTCGCTCGGGGACCGGACATTTCGCGAAAAATAAAGGCCTCGGCTCCGCTCGGCCGGGGCGGGTGACGCTGGAGGAGCCGAGGGGCATTACTATTGACAAATAGTGAATATCTCGCGTTTTTCACCGAAGTGAATTCATGTACATTCGTCACGCTCAAGTGCGATTAATCACGCGAGAGGCCTTGCTTAATTACCTAACCGATCACCATGAAAACGCTGTGTTTGCGGCTGTTTGCCGTTTCGTGCATACTCTTTAATTATTTCATCGCATTCGCCCAACTCCCCTCCTACCTGCCTGCCAACGGCCTCGTTGCGTGGTACCCGTTTAACGGGAATGCCAATGATGAGAGTGGGAATGGGTACAATGGACAAGCACAAGGCGCTACATTAACTTCAGATCGATTTGGAAACTCGAATAAGGCTTATTCATTCAATGGCAACCTCGATAATATAACTACTTCGTTACAACAAACTAATATTAATTCTTACACGGTATCTGCATGGTTCAAAACGAACCATGGAGGCTGGATTCTGACAGGTCGGCAAGAAAATAGCGGAGATCATTCAATTAGGATGTTAGTCAACATTGATGGTGTAACTGCTGGTGGTTATGGCGTTTTATATGGAACCGATGGTGACGGAAATACAGACCTAACCACTACAGTTGCGAACTACAACGATAACCAATGGCATCACGCAGTAGGCGTTTGGGATGGGTCCAATTCTTCCGTCGTTTCGCAATTTCAGATGAAATTGTATATCGATGGTACATTCGTTCCTCAGACACCTGGAACAAGTGTAGGTAACGGCGGATACGGCGGGCATCCCAACATTCCAATATCCGGCAATTCTGTATGCCGATTTGGTATATCACCAGGAAACTATGCTCCTCAATCATTAGTTGGTCAACTCGACGACATCGCCATCTACAACCGCGCTCTGACCGAAGCCGAAATTCAAGGCCTTTACACCGCACAACCCAACGCAGTCACCAATTCATGTTCACTACCAAGCAGCCTCCAGCAAGGCATCGTAGGTTATTGGCCCTTCTGTGGCAATGCGAATGATGAGAGTGGGAATGGGAATAATGGGGTGGTGAATGGGGCCATTATGGTCAGTGATCGCTTCGGCAGCACTAATTCGGCCTACCAGTTTAACAACAACTTCATTCGCATACCTTATAATGCCAACCTCAGTCCAACATCTGGAAGTGTTTCAATTTGGCTAAAAGTGAATGGCCTATTCAATCAGGGACAACAATTACTTTTTGCTCAAAGTGAAGGTCGCCCATCAACTTACGTAAATAGTCAATTTCGATGTGGTCAACTGAAGTCTGCAGGAAATTCATGGAGAACTACATCATCAGGTGGAACATCAGATTACGCAACAGTATGCGGCGAAACAATACTTGATGACGGACAATGGCATCATATTGTTGGAACTTACACTCCAAGCTCACTCAAAATATATGTTGATGGTATCCTTGAATCGTCAACTACTACAAGCCTTATTCAAAATCCAAGTATCTTCAAAGACTTTTATATTGGAGGCTTTGGACCAGCGGACGGAGGCTTTCAATATTTTAATGGCACACTTGACGATTTAATTGTCTACAAC
>JBKCDO010000296.1:0-1372 GCA_046304755.1 Flavobacteriales bacterium | reverse complement strand
GCGAAGGGCGAAGGGCGAGTGGCGAATATGGCCTTTCAGCCAGCCTCGTAGAGGCGACATATCACTAGCCAGAAATGTCACGTTGACAAAAGAGCCCCGCAGGGGCGGCACCGTGAAGGACGAAGGACGAAGGACGAAGGGCGAAGGACGAAGGGCGAAGGGCGAAGGTATGCCCCTCATCCTTCGCCCCTCGCCCCTCGCCCTTCGTCCTTATTTATTCCTTCCGACGCAATTCAAATCCTCAAACGCCTGCTTAAGGCGGCTTACGAAGGTCTTTTCGCCTTCACGAAGCCACACGCGGGGATCGTAACATTTCTTGGTGGGTTTGTCGTCGCCGTCGGGGTTGCCGATTTGGGACATGAGATAGCCTTGTTTGCCGAGCACGTAATCGCGCACACCACTGAGGAAGGCGTACTGCATATCCGTATCGATATTCATTTTGATGGCACCGTAGCTGATGGCTTCGCGGATCTCCTCTTGGGTGCTGCCGCTACCGCCGTGGAATACAAAATGAACAGGCTTTGCTTTGGTATTGAATTTTTGCTGAACGTGCTCTTGCGAGTTTTTCAGAATTACGGGCTGTAATTTCACATTGCCCGGCTTGTATACACCGTGCACGTTACCAAAGGCTGCCGCAATCGTAAAGCGCGACGAAATTTTCGACAGGTGCTCATACGTGTAAGCCACCTCTTCGGGCTGCGTGTAGAGTTTGGAACTATCCACACCGCTATTGTCAACGCCATCTTCTTCTCCACCCGTTACACCCAACTCTACCTCAAGGGTGATTCCCATTTTATGCATACGCTCAAAATACGCGCACGAGATTTCAATGTTTTCGTGCAACGGTTCTTCGCTGAGGTCGAGCATGTGTGAAGAAAACAGCGAGTGGCCATTTTTCTCGAAATAACGCTCACCGTGTTCCAGCATGCCGTCCATCCAACCGATGATATTCTTGGCGCAATGGTCGGTGTGCAAGATCACGGGCACGCCGTATTCTTTCGCCACCATGTGCACGTGATGTGCACCGCTCACTGAACCGATGATAGAGGCTTGTTGAGCGTCATTCTTCAACCCCTTGCCGGCGTAGAACGCTCCTCCCCCATTGCTGAACTGCACAATCACCGGAGAGTTCACTTCGCGTGCTGTTTCCAACACTGCATTGATGCTGTTGGTGCCGATCACATTCACCGCAGGAAGTGCGTAATGATGTTCGAGCGCATGATTGAAGACTTCTGTGACTTCGTTGCCAGTAAGAACGCCGGGACGGAATTGCATGGGTAGAGTGGGGTTAAGATTGAGGGCGCGAATATAGGGGGAAAAGGGCGAAGGGCGAAGGGCGAAGGGCGAGGGGCGAAGGGCGAAGGGCGAAGGG
>JBKCDO010000295.1:0-3536 GCA_046304755.1 Flavobacteriales bacterium | reverse complement strand
TATAGCCGATGCGCTCACGGCTTCAGGGCCACACGGTGCAGAAATCACGTTAACGGTCACAGAAGAACACGCGGTAGTGTTGCAGGTGCCTTCAGCGCGCACGAAGTAGGTCTCGGTGGCCGATGGCGCCACAGTGATGCTGGAGCCTGTGCCCAGGAATGTTCCACCGCAGGATCCGCGGTACCACTTCCACTGCGCACCCGTACCGAGCGAACCACCCGATACAGTGAGGGTCACCGCTGTGCCCGCGCTCACGTTGTTGGCAGAGGCCAGGGCAGCACTCGGTGCAATGTTCAATGGGTTGATGGTAAGTATGAGCGTCGCCGTATTGGGACAACCGCTGGCGTTGGTGGTCACATACGTGTACGTGCCCGACTGCGTGTACACGCTACCGTTCCATTGGTAGCTGTTGCAGGTAGTAATTTGCTGAGTGGAGAAGGTAGGCTGACCAATAGTAAGCACCAATTGTGCGATACTGTCGCAGCCGGCAGCAGTTGTCGTTGCAAAGCTGTAAGTTCCGGACGTCGTATAGGTTGAGCCATTCCAGGTGTATGGGCCACACGCATGAATGGTTTGCGAGCCGAACGACGGAACTTGCGGAATACCGGCACAGCTGCAGTCTTCCTGAACGATATCATTGAATGTGCAGGGACTACCATCATCGCAGCGAGCACCAATCTCGCCGAATTGAGTATAATATAGTACAGTTGTGAATGCCGTATTTCCGCATACATCAGATGCAGACCAGTTACGCGTTAGCTGAAAGCCAACGTTCAGTTCCGTGATATCATCCCAGTAATCCAAGCCGACTTGACTGCAGTCATCTTCCGCAACAGGATATTCCAGCGGAATGTCGTTGAGGCAATTGAAGGTTCCTCCTTCCGGCACAAACGTAAATGCCGGCGAAGCGGTGTCGGTGAAGATATAAGTTACCGTTATCGAGGAAGCATTTCCACACTCATCTTGAGCAATGTAAGTAAGGGTAGCATTTGGTGATGAGGAGCAACCACCCGGAATGTATTCTACATTGGTTTCTAGGGATATAAGACCAGAGCAGTTATCTGATACATCAATGAAAGGAAATGGGCTACCGCAGGTCAGATAAACAGTCGAGGGTGTTGGTGCGAAGACCGGTGCTGTATAATCTAAACGGCGATAAGTAAAATAACGTTCAGTTACGTTGCCGCAGTCATCTTCAGCCCGAACGAAAACTACTCTTGTTTGATCGCATGCAGTTCCGGATTCTGAATAGCTAATTACGATATCAGGCGATGGGTCACAATTATCCGTAGCGGTAAAATCAAGTGCGGGCCATGGCTCCGAACACGATACCTCCGTTGGACCGAATGGTATTACGATGTCAGGAGCGGAGGTATCGCTGCTGATGTAACTGATAATAAGTGTTGCTCTGTTACCACTAGCATCGGTTGCCTCAATACTATAGGTGTATGTGTAAGAGCAAGCGGTGCCTTCGAATGTTGTGGCGATAGTAGTGACCGGAGTGGGGTCACAGTTATCCACCACAGTAAAGTCCGGTACAGGAATGTCGTCTTGGCAGGTCAGGAAAACGGTCGTGGGACCCGAGTATAGTATTAGCGGTGCAGAGGTATCGGCGCGATAGATCGTCTGATTATAGGTTGAACTATTACCGCAAACATCGGTGAATGTGTAGACGAAGATCGTTGCGGGTTGACCGCGAACAATACCATCGTAAGAGTCAAATGTCGTTGTTACTGATCCGCAGTTATCGGTAACAAGGAGATCACCGATGGACGGGTTGGGTAATGGATCACTGCAGCTGATGGTGATATCAGGCAGTGCGCTAAGCAGCGCCGGCGCCTGGTCATCGATGAATACAAGACGGCGTGTCACCAGCGTGGATTCATTGCAGTTGTTGGTTCCAATCCAGTTTTGAATCACAGTGGTGGTGCATCCATCGGAAGTTTGCGAAGCATTGAAGGTCAGGAATACAGCTGAGCCATCGGTCATGTAGAAGCCGGGATCGAAGGGCGGAATTGCGGCATTGCAAGCCAGGGTGAGGTCTTCCGGAGTATTGGTAGCGATGGGCACTCCGAAGCATTCGTCAATGGCGTTGCAGTTGCCGTCGTCATCACTGTCACCGGTGAACGTACCAGTGCACGCGCAGTCAGCATTATAAACGTCATTAATCGTGCATGGGTTGTTGTCATTACACGGCGCGCCGGGGAAAACCAAGGGACTGGCATCATCGCAATCCAGGCCGTTGAGTGAATAGCCCGGTAATGATTCATCACACGTGGAAAAGACAACATCACCAGAACCAAGTCCATCGCCATCCTCATCGAGGTAGAAGTCGTACTGTGTTAAAGCTTCTAATTCGATTGAAGCAAGGACGGTTTGTCCGTCAATCGTGGCCGAAACCGAATAGGTCGTTGATTGTGTTGGGACTACCGCAATGGTTGAGCCGATGTCATTATTGGACCAGAAATAATTGATGGTTTGCAGCGGTTGGTCAACGCTTAGGTAAACAGTGTCGCCCGGACAGAAGCTGAGTGAGGAGGGCGTAATGGAAAAGGCACTGAAGATGTCGCATATACCGTCATTGTTTAAGTCGTACAGTTCTCCTAGGCAGGTGCAGTCCTCGAGTACCACATCATTAACAGTGCATAAGGAGCCATCATCACACGGTTGTCCTGTTACTTGCAGGGTGTCTAAGCCGTAGAAGAAAGAATTGGTTGACCTATTTCCGCATCCGTCTGTTGCGTTAATCGTCAGGGTGAACAGACCGCTTATGGCGTCAATGGATTGCGCGTAGTCGATGACAATTTCTTCTAGAGGTGAGCAATTGTCGGTCGCGGAAAGTTCGAGGTTGTAGGGGTCGAGGCAAGCGGATGAGCCTTGTTCAAAAGGGAACACCAGCACGGGAGGCTGTTCGTCGATTACGTGAACGGTATAAATATATTCTGATAAATTACCGCAATCATCGGTTGCGATGTACGTGTACACAAGGTCATAGTTAGAGGAGCAAGTTCCTGCAATGGTGTCGCTTGTTACGGTGATGACAGCCTCAGAGCAATTGTCGGTATAGCGCAATGGAACAAGTGGCAAGTTGTCGAGCTCATCGCAGGCGATGAATGTTTCGCTCGGAATGTCGTAAAGCACGGGAGCTTCTGTATCGATGGTAATGGAAAAAATGGAAAGTGAACTAGTATTACCGCAAGCGTCTGTGGCAAAATAGGTGCGCACCGTGCTGCCGGCGCAGCCACCGCTAACGGGTTCGTCTGTGAAGTACAATTCGACTTCAGGACTGCATACATCCTGAACGGACACGTCGGGCCATTGAATTGGACTGCCGCATGGCGTGTTGAACTCGAGGATGTCGCATTGAATAACAGGGGGTGTAGTATCCTCAAATTGGATAGTGCGGGATACGATTGTGGTATCGGCGCATGCCCCTACGGCGGTCCATATCTGCAGGATGCTTCCTGCGCAACTGAAGCCGAAAGCTCCCTCTTCGAAGGTAACAGTTACTTCAGAGCCATCGGAGGCAAAGAATC
>JBKCDO010000294.1:0-14081 GCA_046304755.1 Flavobacteriales bacterium | reverse complement strand
GGGAACGACGCAGGATATTACTGCAAGGAGATGGCAAGAAGAAGAGGTTCAGCGTTTCTTCGATTTAGCGGTGGATTTATTTTGCATTGCTTCAAGTAATGGATATTTCTTACGAACCAGTAGGTCATTCACAACTGCTCTGGGTTATAGTGAAACGGAGTTACGAGAGAAGCCATTTGTGGAACTTGTCCATCCGGATGATCGTGGCAAAACGTTGGAGGAAGTGGATTTTCTTCTTCGTGGCGGCACCTCACGCAATTTTGAAAATCGTTATTTGCACAAGTCCGGTGAATATGTGATTTTGAGTTGGACAGCGACATTCGATGTAGAATCTCATTTGATTTATGCATCAGCCAAAGATGTAACCGAGCGGAAGGAGCTCGAGCAAAATCTACTTGAGAATCAAATTGAAGCAGAAAAATCGAGGGCAAAGGATACGTTTTTGGCCAACATGAGTCATGAGATACGCACACCGCTCAATGCGATTATCGGCTTCAACGATATCTTGAGTCAAACGACGCTAACTGAAGAGCAGCGCAAAAATGTTGATTTCATTGGGAATGCGTCCAAAACGCTGAGCGTGCTGATCAACGACATTCTGGATATTTCTAAACTCGAGAGTGGCAAACTTGACCTTGAACATGAGCCTTTCGAAATTGAGAAGGTCGTTCGGCAGGTGGTGCACATGCATGCTTCAAAAGCCAAGGCCAAGGGCATCAAGTTGATGCTTAATTACGATACAGAGATTCCTGATGTGCTCATGGGCGACGAGACACGCTTGTCACAGATTCTCATTAACCTTATTTCAAATGCAATCAAGTTTACTGAGTCGGGCAGTGTTGAGGTTCGCGTGGTGGACGCCAAGCAACTTGAGGATTTGGTGAGTGTGCAATTTGAGGTAAAGGATACCGGTATTGGCATTCGTAAGGATAAGCTTGATCTGATTTTTGAGCGTTTTACGCAAGCAGAGAGTTATACCACTCGCATCTATGGAGGAACCGGCTTGGGTCTGAATATCGTGCAGTCGCTGGTTGAATTGCACCACGGTAAATTGGATGTGAAGAGTGAGTGGGGAGTTGGGTCGACTTTTTCATTTACCATCGACTATCCTATAGCCGGCGCAGCAGACTTGAAGAGCCTCGAGGATGGACGAAATCTGCTTGAAACTGCTCGCTTGGAAGGCATGAGCATTTTGCTGGTAGAAGATAATGAGCACAATCAAATTTTAGCGGAAACGTATTTGACGAAGCATCACGCGACTGTTGAGATTGCGTCAAATGGCAACATCGCATTGGGATTGCTCAAGAATAAATCATATGATGTGATCTTGATGGATATTCAAATGCCCATCATGGATGGATTAGCAACTACGGTATTGTTGCGAAAGGAAATGCGCATCGAAACGCCTGTGGTTGCTTGCTCAGCCCATGCCATGGCGAGTGAACGTCAGAAGTGCCGTGAAGCGGGTATGAATGATTACATCTCCAAACCTTATACGGAAGAGATTCTGGTGAATACGCTGGCCAAGTATCGCAAGGCCGGTCGGCCTATGGGTTTTGAACTCTCCGACGATTTCAAATCAGTTATTGGTGACTTGGAGCGGAACATTTCAAAAACCTACGCCGACAAAATTGTAGGCATTTTTAAGCAGCGATTGCCGCACGAAATCCATTTGATTCGTCAGGCCATCGATGAGCGGGATATGAAACTCATGGAGGAGCGCGCCCATTATCAGGCCGGATCCATGTCGAGCCTGCGCTTTACGCAAGGCTATCAGTTGGCGCACGCGGCTGAATTGGCAGCCCAGGAAAAGCAGCTGGAGAAAGCCGTTAAGGGTTCGGAGCGATTGATGGAGTACCTCTCGAATCTCCTTCATTTTTTGAACACAGGATTGAATGAAAGCCGGCCGGGTGAAGCGTAAAGGTTCAAGATTTCAGTGTACATTCGGCACTCAAATCATTTCCTATGCGTGCTTTCCGATTGGTTGTATTCGCTGTGATTGTCGCAGCACTTGTGGTCTCTTGTAAAAAGACACCGGACTATGTTGCTGCGCCTTATCGCTGTCAATGCGGAAGTCTGACCTGGCAAGGTGAAGAGTATGAGCTTTTGGGTACCACGTATATCCTGTCTGATTCTACCAATGCAAAGTCACGCCGCTATCACATTACAGCCGACGTTTCGCTGGAAGGTGAAGAAGCCACTCACGGATTGAGCGCTTGGTTTTCAGTGGATGATATTGGTAATGGCGGTGAATTTTCAATTGATGCGCAAACCGGCATAAATCAGTTTCAGGCATGGGTGGATGAGTTCAATCCAAACGACCCAACGGATACCTTGCGTCAGTATGTACCGGTAAACGCCGTTATTCAAGTGGGTGCTGCACCTAGCGCGGGGGGCACGGAAACAGTGAGTTTCTTATTGACCTTAAATCAACTGGAAGAAGGGGAGCCGGTACCCGGAGATATCAATTGTTCCGGCACGTTTACAGTCACGGTTGTACCCTAATCGAAACCCAATCCATGGATTTCCGTATGAGACCAATCATGACTCGGATGATTAGGATGAAGCTATGGCTCGTGATTGTGCTATTGCCTTTAATGGCTCTGCAGGATATTCCCACAGAGCGCAGGGTAATGCGTAAGCACGATAACGGCAAAGAGCATGTAGTTCTTTATTTCGATAAGGAAACGGGAGACTTGCTGAAGGAGGAGGTCTTTTTTGCCAGTGGTAAACTCCAATGGACCGGCAGTTACAAGCACAATGTAGAGCATGGTACATGGATGTTTTATCATCCGAACGGTACCCTCAAGACGAAAGAAACCTATGCTAATGGCAAGGAAAATGGCGTGACTACGCAGTTCGCGGAATCCGGTAAGAAGATTAAGGAAGAGCACTGGAGGCACGGTAAGCTCTTGAAGGAAGTCACCTTCTGATCAGTTGATTTGAACTACCTGATTTTCTAGAAATCCGTACAAGGTATCATCCTTAGAAGGCTTTATCGTCGATGTTCCCGTAAACTCTCCGAAAGCGGGCATGACCGCGAATTGAGTCGTTTGCCAAAAACAAGGAATTCTCATGCTCAGTTTGGCTTTTCCCGTTAGTCGTATGGCGGGATGAAGGTGTCCGCAAATATTGTAAACGCTTGGAGGCAGGCCGGCTTGAGGTTCATGAGTGAAGAGTATATCGCCAATTTGAATTTTAGATTCAATCGTAAACCCTAAGTTTTCGTAATGATAGCGCTCCAGGAATTCGTGATTGCCCAGCACCAGCGTGCATTGGACGCTCGGAAAGCGCTCGAGGCAATCGGTTAGTTCCAGCCATTCACGGTTAATTCCACTGTGAAATAGATCTCCCAGAAAAATGAGCTTTGAAGGGGTGTAGTGTTCGAGTAATTCTACCAGGTTCCAAAGATTCGCCGCATTGACAAGTTTGGGTACGGGAATTCCGGCCTTGCGAAAGTGACTTCCTTTGCCAATGTGTACATCGGAACAGATGAGCGTGTCTTCGGCCGGCCACCACATTGCTTTTAGCGGGTGAAGCACCATGATATGATCGCGAATTCGAATCTCTTTCCCTTTTTTCATGGTGGCATTTTCACTTGAACTCAGCAAATTAATTGGCTTTGGAGTAGAAAAATGGCCACAGCATCAAAAAAAATTTGCCTAATCGTTACCTCGCTGTATATTTGCGCCCCGTTTGAAACAAATGGGAGCATAGCTCAGCTGGTTCAGAGCATCTGCCTTACAAGCAGAGGGTCACAGGTTCGAATCCTGTTGCTCCCACGAAAAGGTCCTCTCGCAGGACCTTTTTTTATTGCTCAAAATCCGCATAGAGGAGGTATTTCGCTCGCATCACTTTATAAGCGTGCAGTTCATCAGCCCAGCTTTTGCGAATAGCTTCCGCCGACGCCCCCTCTTCTACCATCTTGCGAATCCGATCCGTTCCGCACAGTTTGTCAAAGAAATCCGGTGACTGGAAAAAGGGCTTTTGACCGGAATAGGAGCGGTGCAACTCCACCAGCCAGTCGACACGAATGGAATCGGCATACGCCAATTCTTCCAAAGGCATAAGCGAGAGATTTAATCCGGTGCACTCAACGCCCTCATGCGGTGGATCCATGGCGACTTGCGGAATATCTTTCGGGGTGAAATGGAAATCGCCCACTGTGTTGCCGGGAAATCCAATAATCTCAAAGGGAGCGGCTGTCCCACGGCCCACACTGACGATGGTTCCTTCAAACCAACATAAAGAAGGGTAGAGGTAAATCGCCCGCTGAGTGGCTAAGTTAGGAGAAGGACGAATAGGCAGATGATACCGTGTTGTGTGGTCGTAATGTTTGCAGGGAATGACGTGCAACATTGCTTCTTGACCATTGAATGCTTCAATCCAATGCTCTCCCACAATCATCTGAGCCAGCTCGCCAACAGTGAGGCCGTGCACAATAGGGATGGGGTGCATTCCGACAAACGACTTGTACGCCAAATCAAGCACAGGTCCGTCGATGTAATGCCCATTGGGATTAGGGCGATCCAGAATGACGACTTCGATACGCTTTTCTGCTGCGGCTTCTATCACATAATGCATCGTGGAGATGTAGGTGTAAAAGCGAGCGCCGACATCTTGAATATCGAAAACAATCGCATCAACATCTTCGATCATTTGCGGACTAGGCTTCTTGTTTTTTCCGTAGAGCGATACGAGCGGAAGACCGGTTTTTGCATCCTTGCCGTCGGCAATATGCTCGCCGGCTCCTGCTTCGCCGCGGAATCCGTGTTCTGGTGCAAACACCTTTACTACGCGAATGCCTCTTGCGATGAGTGAATCGACAAGATGCGTAGCGCCAATGGTAGTGGTTTGATTCGCCACGACTGCCACGCGCTTACCCTGAAGCAGGGGCAGATAAAGTTCTGTTTGTTCAGCGCCTGTGATTGGCGCAGCTGATGGTGTATCAACCGTTGTGTGCTGCTGCCCATGACACGAGAGGAGCAGGTACATGCTCACGTGAAAGCAAATGGATTTCATGTTCATCATGTGCGAAATTCTCTCAAGACAGCCCCGCTTTAAAGGGGCATAGCCGTTATTTTTACCGCTTACCACGTGAATATCGTGTGAAATGAAAATTGCATCATTCATAGCCAATCGCATTCTTCGTTCGGATGATAAAACGCGAATCTCGCGTCCGATAGTGCGTATTGCTACCATTGGTATTGCGGTGGGCATTTGTATGATGCTGTTGAGTATTGCGATTGTGAGTGGTTTTCAGCAGGAGATTCGTAACAAGGTTATCGGCTTTGGGTCACATTTTCAAGTGATCAGTAACGAACAGACCTATTCCCGTGATTCACAACGTCTGCGATTCAACGAGGAGTTGTATAAGCGGCTGCAATCCGTTCCCGGAGTGCGTCACGTGCAGGTTTACGCCACCAAGCCCGGCATCATGGAGTCGGAGGAATCGATTCAAGGTGTCATAGTCAAGGGTGTTGGTCAGGATTACGACTGGACCTTTTTGAAAGGCGCTTTAATAGAAGGGGAGTGTTTTACCCCGGGTGATTCTGTCCAGGGAATTGTTTTGTCGAAGTACATCGCCTCGCGCATGAAACTGCGCGTGGGAGAAAAAGCCAAACTCTTATTCTTCGACCGCAACGATGATGTGCGTCAGCGCAACTTTGTGGTACGCGGCATCTATGATACGGGTCTTGAAGATTTTGACAAGCAATTCGTTTTTGTGGATCTCGCCGCTGTTCAACGCCTTTACGGTTGGGGAATGCGCGTTTCCGTTGCCGTAGACACCACCGAGCAAAGCGGTGTTTACAGCGTGTATGCCCTGGCTTCCGGCGGTGAAGGTGAGCATGAGTTTGTTTGGAGCGACAGCACCTGGCAAGGCCCTGGACCGCATTTGCTGCAATCTGCCAAGGATACTTTGGTTCAGCTGGAGGTAAGGGATGAAGCGGATACGGAGCCGTGCCGTGCGCACATTTTCTTGGAACAATCTGCAGCGGATAGTTCATCCTTGATTACACGCGTGAAAACTACCGCGAGTGATTCCATCTACGTGGGGGGATATGAAGTGCTCATTCATGACTTCGAACAACTTTGGGATGCCCAGGATCTCATTCAATCAGCAGTGACCGCACAGTTTCTTCAAGTGCAAAAAATCACCGAGCGCAACGCAGACATTTTTACTTGGCTCGAAATGCTCGACATCAATGTGATTGTGATTATCGCACTCATGATTTTCGTATCGGTGGTGAATATGACTTCCGCTTTGCTCATCATCATTCTGGAGCGTCAGCAAATGATTGGCACACTGAAGTCGATGGGAATCGCGGACAGTGCGGTGATGCGCATTTTTATTCGGAATGCGGCCTGGATTATCGGTAAAGGAATGCTTTGGGGAAATCTTGCCGGTATTGGCTTGGCTTATATACAACATCGTTGGTCGATTGTAAAACTAGATGCCGAAAACTATTACCTCGATCGGGTGCCTATCAAATTTGATTTAACCTTGATGCTGGCTATGGACGCCGGAACGCTCGTCATTTGTATTCTGGCGATGATTGTTCCTGCTATGTATGTGTTGCGTATTTCACCCATCAAGGCCATTCGATTCAGTTAGGAAAAACCACACGTTACATTTGCAAAAAGTTTGACATGAATTATCACGAAAATATACTGGGCACCATTGGTAGCACGCCTTTGGTGAAAATCAACCGCATTACAGAAGAAATCCCTGCGCTGGTACTTGCCAAAATTGAATCTGTCAATCCCGGCAATAGCATTAAGGATCGCATGGCTTTGAAGATGATTGAAGATGCCGAGCGCAGCGGTGCCCTCAAACCCGGCAGTACCATTATCGAAGGCACCAGTGGTAACACGGGAATGGGACTTGCCATCGCGTCGGTGATTAAAGGCTACAAGTGCATTTTCACTTCAACCGACAAGCAATCCAAAGAAAAGTTTGACGCGCTGCGCGCGTTTGGCGCTGAGGTCATTGTATGTCCAACCAACGTTGACCCCGAAGATCCGCGCTCGTACTACAGTGTATCCAGCCGCCTGGTGAATGAAGTGCCCAATTCCTGGAAGGCCAATCAGTACGATAATCCGAGCAATGCACAAGCGCATTACGAAACCACCGGTCCGGAGATTTGGAAACAAACAGAAGGAAAAATTACGCACCTAGTTGTCGGAGTTGGAACCGGCGGAACCATCTGCGGCGTCGCGCGTTACCTCAAGGAAAAAAATCCGAATATTCAAATCCTCGGCATTGATACTTACGGCTCTGTGTTCAAGAAACTCAAGGAAACGGGAGAGTTTGATAAGAACGAGATCTACCCTTATATCACCGAAGGAATCGGCGAAGATTTTGTGCCGCAGAATGTGAACCTTGACCTCATTGATTACTTCGAGAAAGTAACCGATAAGGATGCTGCTGTGATGACGCGCCGCATCGCCCGCGAAGAAGGCATATTCGCGGGGAACAGCGCCGGCAGTGCGATGGCAGGATTGATGCAAATGAAGGATCGTTTCAAGCAAGGCGATGTTGTGGTGGTGATTTTCCATGATCATGGCACACGCTATCTCGGCAAGATGTACAATGATGAATGGATGCGCGATCGCGGATTTTTACAAGATGAAAAGAAGACCGCTCGCGACTTGGTTGCCGGACATCTGGATAAACCGCTCGTGATGATTGGCAGCGGTGAATTGGTCAGTCACGCGGCCGACAAAATGAAGAAGTTTGGCATCTCTCAGATTCCCGTTATGAAGGATGATGCAATTGTCGGCTTTGTCGATGAGACACGCCTCTATCAATCGATGGTTGAAGATCCGCAAAACATTAACCGCAAGATTGAAACGGTTATGGGACCTGCGTTGCCGGTGGTCGGCGAATCAGAGCCCATCACGTCACTATCGAAATTGATTAGTCGTGATGTTCCTGCGGTGTTGGTGAAGTTGAATAATGGGAAGTATCACATTATCACCAAATACGACATCATTCAAAGCCTCTCCTAAAAGCTCAGGCTGGATGTGATTTTAAAGGCCCAGTTTTCTTTTGCCGAAGGCAGCGCGTAAGGACCATAGCGGTAGTAGACTCCAAGGCCAATTCCTGATAGTCCTGAGCTATACAGGTTGTCAATCTGCAGACCACTTTCCATGTATCCCTTTTCGGCTGTGCGGAGCGTGAGTGAATGACTTTGGGGATGAAGCATATCTCCCCAAATCATACTGTGTGCAATCACCAGATGAGGTTTGAAATTTCCACGCTGATAGAGCAAATCAAGAAACGAGTGACGGATATGCAAGAGCGCATAACGCGAATGCATGAACTCGTTGGTGCTCATTGTTTGGAAGGTATTCGGAACGGCAAGGGTGAATCTGTCGTAGGTACCTTGCGCATTATACAAGAGTGATAATGGCACATCATCACCACAATAACCTCCTTGAGCAACAATACTGAGCTTGCCGACATTCATAATGGAGAATGTTTTGTCGATGCGCGCGTCGATCCGAGTGTAGTCAATATCTCCCCATGCCTGGGCGTTCCATCCACGTGTGATGCAAACATGAAACACCGGAAAACGCCCCCCCAAACGCATTTCTTTCGTAGCCGTGCGTACGAGTTTTTCTCCCGGAGCGAAGCGTAGTTTTATGCCTGTTTCGGTAAGCTGAAATGAGGATTGATACAGCGAAACTTCGTCAACCGGATAGGTGATGAATCGGTAATCACTAAACGTGCGAACGAATTGTCGATTGGCAAATGCTGTCACTGTCACGTTACCGATGACGCGCGCATTGAAGCTGATTTCTTGCTTCTCTCTGCGATCCATGCGAGAGATGAACAGCGGATACAGATGCGGTGTCATGAACGAAGTGGTCTCTGAAAGCAAATGATTCCCGCCGAGTTCGTGAACATCATTGCGGTACTCGTATTTCACCCACATATTGCGCAAGCGATTGAGATGGATTTGGGCATCACCGCCGTATTTCCACGCTTTGTCTTTGAATCCATAGGCGCCAAATCCACCGATGGAGAAATGTTCCGACACGCGATGACTGGTGCGCAATCCTCCGCCGAGTCGAAAACCTTCGTAGTCGTTAAAGGCAAGAAGATGCTTTAAATCAAAATTGACATAGCCAAGGTTGACTTGTCCCGTAGTGAGCGCTTCAAATGCGCGCAAGCGACGGTCCAGGTGAATGGCTTCTCCCAGGCTATCGATGACGTGATAGGTTTTGAGTTCTTTGGCGTCCGGTGCTCGATCGCGGTAACGATTCCAAAGCGAGTCAGGTTGATTGCCCGCATTGGGAGACATCTGCAGCGTAACGGGAGTGAATTCGGATGATTTCAGCGCAGCATCCAGCTTGATATTTTTGATGTAGGATCTGCCGGACCCGATCATGGGAAGGGGGCCAATGGATAGCGTGGAGTCAAATAATATTTTTGAATTGAGCTGAAGCGGAAACCATTTGCGGTTTTCCAGGAATGCATATTGCTGCTGAATTTTAAAGGATACTTGTCCTTCCACCGATGGTTCCGCAACAACTTGTTGTATGGCGAATCCCTTGCTGTTGATGTACAGCGTTCCGCGCATGGACGGAAAGTTCTTTTTCGATTTCGGTTGAAACGTTATGGTGAAAATGGTATCTACACCGGCCAGGGTTGTATCGACCCATTCAAAGCGATACTTGTTGATGGCGTTTTCGGCCAGTGGACTCATGTATTTCACCCCCATTAATTCAACGGATTCTCCATAAAATGAAAAGGACTGAAGTTGTGTACCAAGCAGAAAGAGGTCAGTTGTTTTCAAACCGGAAACCCGATTGGCGATAACCGTTTCTTCGCTTTTGCCGGGCGGAAGGAATTTGCGCCGGGTAATGCTTTCCATCAAGAACAAATACTGCTCGTTGAGAAACGTGTATGCATCCTTGGTGTCTTTGCTCAGCTGATTGAAACGAGCAGTGTCTTGAAACAGGGCTGAATCGATTTCCGCACCGAATGCCAGAATATTATAGCTGTCGTAAGTAAAAGCCAAATCACTCTCGGGATTGTTTTGGCGCTTATTGCTTATGGCTTGTCGGATGATACGTTCAGCAGGATTAACGCCGGGTAGAATGTTAATCTCACGGAGAAGATTTTCTTTTTGTTTCAGTTTGATGGTTGCTCCGTTGAGTTGGCCTGACGTCATAGTTCGCGATTCATAGCCTACCAGATTAAAATGAATGAGGTGTTGTGTGTCAATCAGCGTGATTGAAAATAATCCGTCAATATCGCTGTAGGTCGCATTCGCTGTTCCCGATTCAGCAACCGATACAAAGGCGAGTGCTTCACCGGAAGAGGCATCAACAACTTTCCCTTGAATGGTTTGCGCTATGCTACTTGCTTCAAACAGCAGCAAGAGAATCACAGTAAGAAACTTTGCCATAATGTTTCAAATATAGGAGAGCGTGCGGGCTAAATTTGTCTCATGTCATCGGTGTGGTTTGATCTTAAAAGTTATGGCAGATGCCTAACGCCACGCAGGCTATGGAACGCATTGCTTGTATGGCTCTCGTTTTATACCTCGCGTATTTTTCGTCACACTGTTCATTGGGGAATGCCGATCAGTTTGAGCATTGAACCAACAACCGCTTGTAATTTGGGATGCCCGGAATGCCCCAGTGGTTTGAAGATGTTTTCGAGACCAACCGGGAATATTGCCGAAGCTGATTTTCGCTCATGGATTGATCAGTTTGCGAGGCATGCCGTGCATCTCAATTTTTATTTTCAAGGAGAACCTTATATCCATCGGGGGTTTTTGGAAATGGTCAGCTATGCAAATAGCAAAGGATTATTCACCTCAACCAGTACGAACGGGCATTTCCTGACGGATGATGTAGCGCGCAAAACCGTGCAATCCGGTTTGCGGCGGTTGATTATTTCCATTGATGGGACGACTCAAGAAGTCTATGAACAGTATCGCATTCAGGGGAAATTGGACCAGGTGTTGCGCGGGGCTGAGGCTATCATTCGCGCTAAGCGTGAGTTGAAGGCTGTTTATCCGCAAGTGATTTTTCAGTTTCTGGTGGTTCGCCCCAATGAGCATCAGGTGGATGATATTCTTCAGCTGGGTGCACAAATGGGAGCCGACGAAGTCCGACTAAAAACAGCTCAGGTGTATGATTACCACAGCGGCAATCCATTGATTCCGCATAATGAACGGTACAGCCGTTATGTGCTATTGAAAGATGGTTCTTTCCGCGTCAAGAACAGCTTGGATAATCACTGTTGGCGCATGTGGAGCGGTTGTGTTATCACGTGGAATGGTAAGGTTGTTCCCTGTTGTTTCGATAAGGATGCAACCCATGTATTGGGTGATTTACGCAGCGATTCAATGAGGCAAATCTGGAATAGCGAGCCATATCGTGCTTTTAGAGCAGCGGTTTTTCAATCGCGCAGCACGATTGATATCTGCGCCAATTGTTCGGAAGGCACTAAAGTCTGGGCAGAAGCTTAATCAGCCCGCTCTTGACACGTAACACTTTCTTTTTATCTTTCGCCAATGCAAGTGTGGGAGTTTCTCAAGGAGCTGACGAATCCGGAATCCATTATCCATCATGGCGGATTGTTTCTTCTCTTGCTGGTCATTTTTGCCGAAAACGGATTTGTTTTCGGCTTTTTTCTTCCCGGTGATTCACTGATTTTTCTTTCGGGATTAATCTGCGCCACAAAGCCGGAGTTGCTTCATACGGAAATTACTCCTTTGACCATGCTCATGTTTTTGGCGGCAGTCGGGGGCAGTCTATTCGGTTATGTCTTTGGAAGGCGAGTAGGACCGCCACTATTCGAGCGCAAGGACTCCATCATTTTCAAGCGCAAGTACCTTGATTTAACGCAGGCATTTTATGCAAAGCACGGCGGCAAGACATTGGTGCTCGGTCGTTTCTTGCCGATTATTCGCACGTTCGCTCCCATTATTGCCGGTGTCATTCGCGTGCCGGTGCCAACGTTCATGTTTTTCAATATCGTTGGTGGTGCGCTGTGGATCACTTCACTCAGTTTGATTGGTTATTACCTCGGCACGCAATTCCCCGCAATTGAGCACTACGTCGGTTATATCATCATCGGTTTTATTGGCATAACGACGTTGCTGCTCGTCCGAACTTATTGGAAGCAACGCAGAGAGGGGCGCGCTCGTCAGGCACAACAAGAAGAAGAACCGCCTATTTTGATGCCTTGATTCAGTAGCAGCTTTGAATGACTGCTGTAATCAGTGATTTTTTATCGATGCCTTGCACGGCTGCTTGCTGAGGAATGATGCTCGCCTCGGAAAATCCGGGAGTCGTATTCACTTCAATCACGAAAAT
Organism: Flavobacteriales bacterium; assembly: GCA_046304755.1. Lineage (GTDB taxonomy): Bacteria > Bacteroidota > Bacteroidia > Flavobacteriales_D > Sanyastnellaceae > JAIBBG01. The sequence goes on along the minus strand of JBKCDO010000294.1, from coordinate 1,739 downwards.
CTCTTTTCCGCGACTGATGTAATCCACGCGGATCATACCCTTGCATTCCAATTTCCGAAAAATGTCTTCTGATAATCGTTGAATATTTTCGGTGACTTCGGGCACCAAACGCGCGGGGGTAATTTCTTCGGACAGGCCTTCGTACTTCGCCTGAAAATCAAAAAATTCTTTTTTGGAAACTATTTCTGTTACCGGCAACGCCATCACTTTACCCTCCCATGTGATTACACCACAAGTCACTTCCGTGCCACTGATGAACTCTTCAATGATGACATGGTCATCTACTTCAAAAGCCTTGTTCAAAGCCAAGTGCATTTCTTCCAAATGATTCACACGCGAAGTCCCCAAACTGCTTCCACCGCAATTGGGTTTTACAAAACAAGGCAAGCCCACGTGCTGTGAAATGAAAGTGGAGCTATATGGCTCCCACGCCTTCAATTGCAAACTGCGGGCAGTGTGAAATCCCATGCTTGATAATACGCGTGTAGTAGCCTTCTTGTTGAATGTAAGCGCCTGTGTATATACACCGCCTGTGGTCACGGGAATACCTAGCATTTCGAAATAACCCTGCAGCAATCCGTCTTCGCCAGGTGTGCCATGGATGATCATAAATACGCCATCAAACATGCACTTGACGCCTTTGGCCGTGAAGGTAAAATCGTTGCGGTCGATTGGATAATTGACTCCCTCCCACTCTGCCTTCCAAGCCAATTGATCAATCATTACTTTGACTGGCTCAAACCGAGAGCGATCAATGTTGTCCATCACCATTTGCGCGCTGCGGTGGCTAACCACGGCTTCTCCGCTATATCCTCCGCACACGACGGCTACTTTTTTCATTGTCTTTCGGGATTATGTATGAATCAATGCAATCTACTTAACCAAAGATATTCAAGTCGCAGCATTCTATGTATGGCCTGAATCATTCTATTCACATTTCATACTTAGTAGGAAGTTTGGCAGTTCGTCCCAACAAGCATGGGAAGCGATGAAAAATTCCGTATACTTACGGACTAAATTTTTTTTCAAAAATGAACAAACCCATCTTGACATTCCTCGCTGCTATGGTACTGACGATAACCATCACCGCTCAGGTCGCCACGTATCAATTTACCCCCGTGCACCAAATCAAGGTAGGTGATACCGAGGATCAATGTTCGAGTGGAACATGCTGGAGCTTTGCGACCATCTCTTTTCTCGAAGCCGAAATCATTCGCAAAGGAAATAAACCCATCGATCTCTCCGAGATGTTCAACGTGCATCACACCTACCAGAAAAAAGCAGAATCGTATGTGCGCTATCAAGGCAAACAACAATTTGGACCCGGCGGTTTGAGCCACGATGTCATTCACATTGTCAAAGAATTTGGCTTGGTACCTGAAAGCGCCTATGCTGGCCTTACCTTCAACGAGGTGCGACACAACCACGATGGGTTGGATAATCTGCTTGAGTCTACCGTAAGCACGGTGCTCAAGAAAAACCTCAACGCAAACAATCAAAACTGGAAAAAAAGTGTGACCAGTATTTTGGATGCCAACTTGGGCGCATTGCCCACCACATTTACCTATGAGGGCAAAGAATACAACCCCATCACATTCCGCGATGCGATGAAAATCAATGCCAGCGATTACGTTTCCATCACTTCATTCAGTCATCATCCGTTCAACGAATCGTTTGTTTTGGAAGTACCTGACAATTGGGCCAAAGGTTCATTCTACAATGTCACCTTGGACGATATG
>JBKCDO010000293.1:0-2986 GCA_046304755.1 Flavobacteriales bacterium | reverse complement strand
TCTTCCATCATTCCCTTCATTTCGTAAGGCACTCCCGGCATCGAGATAAAGACGCGATCACCCCGTTCGAACCACATGCCGGAAGCCGTTCCCCGAAAGTTGTGAATGACGTAGCTGTCTCTGGGCACCGCTGCTTGCTGCCTGTTTACCTCAAGCATGGGCAATCCCCTGCGCTCGAAAAATTCGGTGATTCGTGCCAAGACTTCATCGTGGATGAATAGTTCTGTATTGAAATAACTGCACAACGTATGTTTGGTGATGTCGTCTTTGGTGGGACCGAGGCCGCCGGTCATAATAATTATGTTTGACCGCGTAGATGCCTCGTCCAGAGCAGCGACAATCTCTTCGCGGTTGTCTGAAATCACTAACGACCGATGTACGCGAATGCCAATCGCATTGAGCTGCTCGCCCAGCCAAGCTGCGTTGGTATTGATGGTTTGTCCGATTAACAGTTCATCACCAATGGCGATGATTTCTGCCGAGATCTGCTTCAGCTGATTTTTTTCACTCATCCTTGATTATTCAACCAATAGTTATTTCTACATTTCGACCAAATTAACCTCAAAATCTCCTAGTTAACATGAGAAGAATTTACTTGTTTGCAGTAACATCACTCCTTGCCGTATCCGCTATGGGTCAGTCCCGCAGAGCGACCGCCCCGGTGAACGGACCTCAGCGCAAAGTGAGCATTGAGCAACCCTCTTTGCAAAACACTCCTTCATCCAATTCGGTTCAAAAAGGAAAAAACAAACCAACCAATTATGGTATAAACCCCGCAGCAAAATCAATGACGCTTTGGGAGCAAGTGATTGGTACAACTACATACGATAACCAGTCGAACAACTCCAACCAACAGCGCATTTTCGTTGATGCGAATGGAATGGCACATGCAACCTGGATGCTCAGCACAGCCACCAACTCTACGACATGGCCCGATCGCGGAACCGGTTATAACATGGGACAGGAATCAAGCTGGGGGGAAGAACCTGCTGACCGCCTGGAAGATTATCGCTGTGGTTGGCCCGGAATTATGGCCACGGGCGACGGTGGTGAAGCCTATGTTTGTCACCCCGGTACCGATTCTATCGCGTTCGTGAAAAGAACTCCGGCAGGATCAGGTGATTGGGTTTCTTCGCGTGTCCCCGGCACTGTAGGAAACGACTTCTTGTGGCCACGTGCTGCGACAGATGGCAACACCATTCACATGATTGCCCTCAGCGCACCTACAGGTCTGAGCGGTACTCCACTCTTCGGTATTGATGGTAATTTGCTCTACTGGCGCTCTAGCGATAATGGTGCAACTTGGGAAATTCAAAACCAAGTTTTTGAAGGCCTTGACTCATTGAATTTCAAGAATATCGAAGCTGACTCCTATGCTATCGATGCTCGCGACGGCAAAGTGGCTGTAGCGGTATTCAGCGAAGACTGCGATACGCAATTGATGATGAGTAATGATGGTGGAAATACCTGGTCAACTCAGCTGATTTGGGACTTTCCAATCTTCGGTTATGTAGGTGATTCTTTGAGCGACATTGATCTCGATGGTATTGCTGATACGATTGTCACCTCTGACGGCGTTGGTTCTCTCTTACTCGACTCTGACGGCGTAGCACACGTATCCTTTGGATTGTTCCAATTCCTGGATGACGTTTCCGGCGATGGTCAATACACCATCTTCCAGCGTGAAGAGCTTGTGTACTGGAACAGCAACTGGCCTGTCGATTCACTTATGGTCATTGGTATTCCTGAAGAAAGTGCAAACGACGGTGATGATATTTTTGATTACACCATCGATAACGTTCCTGACTACCGCACCAGCATTTCTTCTATGTCAACCATGGCTGAAGGCGATGACGGTAAAATTTATGTTGTGTTCAGAACAGCAGACGAAGAATACCTTGGCGATCAACTCTTCAGCCACTTGTATTTGGTTGTCAGCAATGACGGTGGTGACACATGGGGCGATCAACTTGAGTTGACCCCGGATTTGGAGTTTAATGAATACGAATACTCTTTCCCATCAATGTACAATCGCGTGAGCGATAAGTTGCATATCGTGGTGCAGCGCGACACTGAGCCCGGTTTGAACGTTCGCGGTGACCTGGATGCTTGGGACAATAATGACATCGTTTACTTGGCGCTAACCAGCGACTTGAATAACGTAAATGAAAGTGCGCAGCCAGTGGCTGATATCAACTTATTCCCGAACCCTACTGCCGGCATTATCTCTATTACCGGTAAAGATTTAGGTAATGCGCCTGTTCGTGTATTTGATGCTTTGGGTAAAGAAATCATCCACACCCGCATCAGCAAGTCGTTTAACGCGCAAGACCGTGAATCGTTTGACTTCACTTACCTACCTGCAGGTAATTACACCCTGACGGTTGGTAGCGGTGCAACTCGCGTGAGCAAAGAGTTTGTTATTCAACATTGATATTGTGTGCAACTTACGTTGCAAGGAGAAGGGCCGCTGATGCGGCCCTTTTTTGTTGGACGCACTGTGCTCAGTGGTCAGGCAAGCGGCCGGCGAGAGGCAGAGGGCCCGGACGCACTGCAGTGCGTCCTTACCCCGAGGAAAGGCCCGTAGCAGATGTGTCAATTAAGGACTAGCGTTTTGTGTAACTTCGCCCCATGCATCCACAGGATCGACTCAAGACTACACTACTGCAGCTCATCAGCACATCTGTGACGCTGCTTGTGGCTGACTACCTCATGGACAGTATCCGCTTCGATCAACCATGGGTCGCTATCGTAACGGCCATTGTGCTGGCATTGCTCAACGCTTTTCTCAAGCCACTGCTTGTGCTGCTCACCATTCCGGCAACTGTTTTCACCCTTGGGCTTTTCCTGCTTGTCATTAACGCGGCTATCCTCATGATTGCGGATCAAATTGTCGATGGTTTTTTCATCGATGGTTTCTGGGCCGCGATTCTTCTCGCCATCTTCATTTCCCTGGTCAACGGATTACTCGGCGGGAATGTGAAGG
>JBKCDO010000292.1:0-5309 GCA_046304755.1 Flavobacteriales bacterium | reverse complement strand
CTATAATGGAGCTTTTTTGGTAACGCTAAATGCAGGTGAGAGTTTCGCCACTTACATCGGCGGTCCATCAGCATACATTGAAGCTTCTGCGCCCGTTTCGGTGCTTCAGGCAAGCGGCTACGGCTGCGAAGTAGGCCTTGACGTGATTCCTCCCATTGTGTGCACGGGTTCGAGTGAAATCAGTTTTACCCGGTCAACGACCGAATCATTGAGTGCTAATCTTTTGGTTCAAAGTGGAAGTGAAGGTGATTTTCTTTTCAATGGTAATAATGGAGTCATCACAGCAGGCATGTTCAGTCCTGTGCCCGGTACATCGGGAAATTGGTTGTTTGCGCAGGTTTCGTTTGACTTATCGCAAACGCCTCTTGGCACTGCATCGCTCATAACCAATACGACCGGATATTTTCATATGGGTTTTATTCATGGATCTTTTTCAAGTGGATGTCGTTTTGGATACTTCAGTAATTTCTCAAACCTGGAAGTTGAGGCTCAAGTTGCCGATGATGAAGTGTGTCAAGGAGAAACACTGGCACTCTCTTGCTCCTCGATTAACGGGGGAAGTTATTCATGGACGGGTCCCGGTGGTTTTTCATCTTCTCTTCAGTCACCAACGCTTAGTTCGGCAAATCCTGCTATGAGTGGTGATTATATTGTAATGGTGAGTGCTGCTGCTTGTGATAGTGATTATGATACGCTGGCTGTCATCGTTCATCCGGTTTTTCAGGTTCAGCAGGATACCTCGTTTTGCGCAGGAGATCTTCACACGTTACCCGATGGTGTTGTGGTGAATCTTCCGGGGAACTATCAGTCGGTAGTGCAAAGTTCGTTGGGATGCGACAGTATCATTACAACCCTCTTATCCTATTATCCTACAGAATATACCATTTCACCTGATACGGCCATTTGCAAAGGAACAGCGGCTGAGCTGCGCATTACGGGCGGTGACACCTACCTCTGGTCTGCGGCTCCGGATTTGAGTTCAACCTCAATTGCAAATCCAACGGTATCACCCAATGCTTCAGCCATTTACACCGTCGAAATCACGTTCGATTCCGGATGTACCATACAGGAAGACATAGCCGTTTCGGTCTATGAACTGCCGTTTACATTGCAACGGGTCAATCCGCTGTGCACCACGCCAGGTAGTTTGGAAGTGATTGCAACCGCGGGAGAATTCCCTTATAGTTATTCCATTGGCGGCACCTCGCAGCCAAATTCCCTTTTCGATGACTTATCAGCGGGTACCTTTTTAGTTGAAGTAATTGACGCGAATCAATGCACAGGTGATTCTCTTATTACGTTGACTCTTGAAAGCTACGAGCCGGCTTTTAAAGCGGTAGTTGAGCCCATGGTATGTGAAACCCCGGGAAGTATTCTTGTGGTGCCCGGCGCCAATGGTTCCAATCCATTTGAAGTTGTCATTAACGGTCAACCGCAAAGTGGACTTTTCATCGCGGATGTGGCAACGGGATCATATACTTTGGAGTTGAGTGATGCCAACGGATGTTCATCCTTAACTTCCGTCGAAGTGGAGCAATTGTCGCCTGCAGCATTGATTATTGACGCATATCCTGTGGTTGGAAGGCCACCGCTCAGTGTCGATTTTGAAAACAATTCGATTCAGCTGCAGGACTTCGTCTGGAACTTTGGCGACGGCGTGGTTTCTACTGAATTCGAGCCGAGCCATGTGTTCGAATTATCGGGATCCTACCAAGTTCAGGTATTCGGTACCGATACGGTGAACGGGTGCACAGATGTTCAACTTTTCACGGTACTCGTGCGTCCACCATTTTCAATTTATGTTCCGAATGCATTCAGTCCCAACGGGGATAACGTCAATGATGTCTTTATACCCCAAGGGGATGGTTTTGATATAGCAAGCTATAGTCTTGCGATTTTCAATCGCTGGGGTGATTTGGTTTTTGAGTCAACCAATCCCAATCAGCCATGGACAGGAAATGTAAATGGCAGTAATCACTTCGCTGCTGATGGCGTTTATTTCTGGATTCTGCGCATCAAACCGGATTTGACTGCTGAAATGCTGGAGTACGAGGGCGCGGTGAATCTCTTCCGATAGTGGCTGTGTTGCAAGTTGAAGGTTGAAAGTTGCAGTGTAGCGAAAGTGCCTTCAGTCCCCAGTCCTCAGTCCCCAGTCCTCAATAACTCCTCCATCCCAAACACCCCTTTCTTCCCGCCCATAAACTCCGCCGCCTTCACCGCTCCTAGAACAAAGCCTTGTCGGTTGAAAGCCTGATGGACGAGCTGTATTTCATCTACTGCCGACGTGTAGCGAATGATGTGCGTGCCGGGAACTTCGCCTTCACGGCGTGAAACAATTCCAAGTTGCGCAGCGTCTTCTGTCGAATCGTTGACCCAGCCTGAACGGTTGGGATAGTTTTCCAAAATGCCTTCCGCCAGCGTAATCGCCGTGCCACTGGGTGCATCGCGCTTGGCTGTGTGATGAATCTCTTCCATCGATGGCGTGTATTCCGCGAAATCACTCATCAGATGGGCGAGTTCTTTATTGATTTTGAATAGAAGGTTGACGCCAATGGAGAAGTTGGAAGCGGTGAAAAGACCGCCATTCATGGATGTGCACGCCTCTCGTACCTCGGGCATGCGGGTGTACCATCCCGTTGTGCCCACGACCACCGGCACACCGGCTTCGAAGCACTTGAAGATGTTGTCGACAGCAGCATGCGGTTCGGTAAACTCAATGGCCACATCGGAACCGGCGAGATCTTCCTTTTTAAAGGGCAAGGAGCGCGTGGAACGCAGGGTGATGGTATGTCCGCGCTTGAGCAAAATCTGCTCGATTTCTTTGCCCATTTTACCGTAGCCTATCAATGCAATGTTCATAGTATTCAAAATTGAAGCGTGAGCCCTAACCCATGATGCCGACTTCCGGCTACAAAGTAGGAGGGATGCCAGCGCAAGGAGAGATCGTTGCTGATGTCGTAGTAAAATAAATGCGCATCGACATTGGCGTCGATGGCCTGCAGAATGTATACCCCCATCAAACTCATGTAGCTAATGTCCATGAGTTTTCCGAAATAGTCCATGCCTTCTTTCAAGTAAAGCGGGTTATTACTTTCGGTTGGAATGGTCAGCGGGTTATCGTCGGCAGCAGCGATGTACTGGCTCCTGTAATACTTATACTGACGGGTGTTGTAATCAATGAACGCCACGCACGTTCCTACACCGGCCCAAACTACGGGCACTTTCCAATACTTGCGAAAGAAGGAACCCTCCTTGGCCATGCCATTGTAGATCTGACCTGCCCCGGGGAAACCTAAGGCAAGCACAGTAGCCTTAAAAGGGGAGTGCGGCTGCTGATGCCAGCGCACGGAGAACTCCTTGCGAAAGGCAGTCTTGAAAAGCGCAGTATCGGGTGCGGAGCGCAAGCTATCGCCTACCTGTGCCTGCACCACGATGGTGGTCAACAGTAGAATGGATTGCAGAAATAATCGGCGCATAGCGGTGGCAAAGAAAATCGAACGTCGCCAAAGAACGCGCATGATTAAATTTTATTCCCGATAAAAGTTCCGAATTACCTTTGCGGCCCCAAGTCAATGAACCCTTGGGGAATACGTTCTTTTATCAACCTTAAAAATTTAATCAATGTCACAAAACATGATGGCAACTGACACTTACAGCAATGAACTGAAGGTGTATGTGAATCAGGAGAAAGCAGCGGTTGACCTGCTCAATTCAGTGGGCAAACTGTTGTTCGACAAGAGCATCGAGCTCGTGTTGTTTCGTAACCACATGGTGGATATCAGCGCCACCGAAATTATGCGTCTGCACAAGTACGCAGCCGAAGTGGTCGGTAAACCGATCTCTATTTTCGACACAGCCGACCTGGCGCGTGGACTGTATGAGATGGAACTGGCACCGGCCAAGATTGACATCGGCAAACTCGCCAGCGAATGGCTCGCCGAGCGCGATCACTTCAAAAACCAATCAGAATTTTTATCCGAAAAACTCCGCAACTTTATGCAGGAGGAAGGAGCCGACCTCGAGCCACGCGATGTGGTGTTGTTCGGCTTCGGACGTATAGGCCGCCTGGCTGCGCGCGAACTCGTGAAGCAGGCCGGTAAGGGACAGCAGTTGCGCTTGCGTGCGATTGTAACCCGCGAAGACGACGACTTGAGCATCAAGAAGCGCGCTGCGTTGTTTGAAAACGATTCGGTACACGGCCGTTTCAAAGGCACGGTGGATGTGGACTATGAAAACAAATGCATGATCGTGAACGGACAGCGCATTCACATGATTGGCGCGAAAGATCCCGGAGCGATTGATTATACAGCCTATGGCATTCATAACGCCCTGTTGATTGACAATACGGGCGTATTCAAAGACCGCAGTGCACTGAGCATTCACCTTAAGGCAAACGGTGTGGAGAAGGTTATTCTCACAGCACCCGGCAAAGAGGTTCCGAATATCGTTTATGGTATCAACCACCGCGATTTGGACATTGAGAACGAGACCATTTTCTCGGCGGCAAGCTGCACCACCAATGCGATTTGTCCTGTGCTCAAGAGCATCAACGACGCGTATGGTATCGACAAGGGGCACATTGAAACAGTGCATGCCTACACCAACGACCAGAACCTGCTCGACAACATGCACAAGAAGAGCCGTCGCGGACGCAGTGCGGCGGTTAACATGGTTATCACAGAAACGGGTGCAGGTAAGGCAGTAACCAAGGTAATTCCTGAGTTGAAAGACAAGCTTACAGCCAACGCTGTTCGCGTACCCACCCCGAATGGATCACTGGCGATCATCCACGTGTATCTCAATAAAGAGACAACATTAGACGCAGTCAACGCCACCGTGCGCAAGAGCGCGCTGGAAGGTGATTTGGTAAATCAGATTTATTACAGCATCAGCGAAGAGTTGGTTAGCTCCGATATCGTGGGTAACGACTGTTGCTCAGTGTTCGACTCGCAGGCCACCATCGTTTCGCCCGACGGCAAAGGCGCTGTGCTTTATGTGTGGTACGACAACGAATTTGGCTATACCAAGCAAGTGATTCGCCTGGCGAAGTATGTGGCCAAAGTGCGCAGGAATATCTACTATTAAGAGGAAGGCCTTTATTGCGCCACCCTTTACTTCACGAAAATCGAGGGGCCGGACGCGATGCAGCGCGTCCACCTCATCAAAAATCCAAAACGCGCCGCAAGGCGCGTTTTTTTTTTGGGCCTCACCCCCAACCCCACTCCCCCGGGGAGGGGCCCGGGGCCGGGGGGGCGGCCACCGGGGGGCGTTTTTGCGGGGGTCCTGTGCAAGGGGGAGGGTGGTGAAAA
>JBKCDO010000291.1:0-6133 GCA_046304755.1 Flavobacteriales bacterium | reverse complement strand
TTGCTCATCGCAACGAAGGAGGCTCGAGTTATTACAAGGTAGCCGTAATGATTGATGATCAAGAGTACGGAACCGGTGATGGCGGCGCCAAAAAAACGGCTGAACAAAAGGCGGCCAAACGCGCTTGTGAGAAAGTTTTTGAGTCGAAGTAATCCCTTTGCTTTGATGCGTCCTGTTGCTTGTGCATTAACTTGCGCCAACAATCCATTAGCATGTACACACATTTCAAAGAACACCTTCAGGCCGAATTACGCGGCATTGAAGAAGCCGGTTTATACAAGCGCGAGCGCATAATCACTACACCACAGGGAGCAGTCATCAAAACTACTGAGGGAAAGGAAGTTCTGAATTTTTGTGCAAACAACTACTTAGGCTTATCGTCACATCCCTTAGTGCTCGAAGCGTCCAAGCGCGCAATCGATACCCATGGTTTCGGGATGAGCAGTGTGCGCTTCATCTGCGGAACACAAGACATTCACACAGAGCTTGAATACAAAATTGCCGAGTTCCTTCATACCGAAGATACCATTTTGTATGCGGCCGCATTCGATGCCAATGGCGGTGTGTTTGAGCCGCTGCTGGGTGAGCAAGATGCCATCATCAGTGATGCGTTGAACCATGCTTCTATCATCGACGGCGTTCGTTTATGCAAGGCAATGCGCTATCGTTATGCGAACAATGACATGGCTGATCTCGAGAAACAACTGCAGGCCGCCGTGGAAGCCGGCGCTCGTTTCAAGTTGATAGTGACCGACGGCGTTTTCTCAATGGATGGCTATGTGGCGCAACTCGATAAAATTTGTGATTTAGCGGATCGCTATGATGCGATGGTGATGGTAGATGAATGTCATGCCACAGGCTTCATCGGTAAAACAGGCCGTGGTACCATCGAACTGAAAAACGTGTTGGGCAGAGTGGATATCATCACCGGTACGCTGGGTAAAGCACTGGGTGGTGCTATGGGCGGTTTCACCACAGGCCGCAAGGAAATTATCGAATTATTACGTCAGCGTTCACGACCATACTTGTTTTCCAATTCACTTGCGCCAAGTATCGTTGGAGCGAGTATAGCCGTGTTCGACTTGCTGAGTAAAACAACAGAGCTTCGAGATAAATTGGAGAGCAACATTCGCCGCTTCAAAGATGGAATCAAAGCTGCCGGTTTTGATATCAAAGACGGCGATTCAGCCATTGTTCCGGTAATGCTCTACGATGCTAAATTGTCTCAAGTGTTTGCCGACAAGCTCTTGCAGGAGGGCATCTATGTCATCGGATTTTTCTACCCTGTTGTGGCGAAAGATCAAGCGCGCATTCGCGTGCAGCTTTCAGCGGCGCACGAGCCTGAGCACATCGACAAAGCCATTGCTGCCTTCACCAAAGTTGGCCGTGAGTTGGGTGTTTTGAAATAAACCGAATGATTGCTTCGGAACATCGGCTGGACAAGCAAGACGTGGTGCACATCATCGGCCAGGGCTTGGCCGGAACCGTTCTTGCTTTACGATTAATTACTGATGGCTATCGCGTGCATGTGCACGATGATGGCCATACGACTTCGTCCAGCATGGTTGCCGCCGGCATGTGGAATCCTCTGTCGTTCGTCAATTTGAAAGTGGCCGCTCGCGCCCCGGAAATGCTAGCGTGTATGAGCGAGGTCTATCCTGAACTCGAAAGTTTGCTCGGAATATCGTGTTATCATCCAATGCCATTAGTGCGCATTTTTCCCGATGCCGGTTCAGCTAACGTGTGGGAAGAACGGGCAGAGTCACCGGCCTTGCGCCCATTCTTGGATTTGGATGATAACCGAGATATCACCCATTGCTTTCATGCGCCTCATGGTTTTGGAACAGTGCGTGGCACCGGGTGGCTCGACTTGCCGTTGCTGTTGGAAAAGGCCAAGGAGTTCATCATCACGCAAGCACAATACACCGTGCACAGTGTCACGCGTGATGAGATAGCGCAGTGGTTGGATAAGGGTGAATGGGTATTGCAATGCACGGGTTGGCGCTTGCCGGGTAATGATTTTGGCGATGATCTTCCCTTGATGCCCAACAAAGGTCAGGTGTATACGCTGAAGATAGAAGGTCTGGACGAGACCTACATGACGAAGTTTGGGAGGTTCACGATTCCATTGGGCGACAGCCGATTTCGTGTGGGATCCACTTACGAGCATCGTCCATCCGATGCAGCTCCCTCGCAGGCTGGAGAAGAAATTCTTAACGATGCGGAGATGGTCATACGCAAATCTTTTCAAATCCTAGACCACAAGGCGGGCTTCCGTCCGACAACAGCTGATCGCATTCCAATAATTGGTTTTCACCCCAAGCATCAACGGCTTGGAATCTTCACGGGATTTGGTTCACGCGGTGTAATTGCTGTTCCTTATTATGTTCAGCAGTTGACAGACCATTGGATTCACGGTAAAGAAATCCCCTTCGAAATCGACTGGAAGCGTTTTGAAGCGCGGAAAAAGCGTTTGGCTTTAGCGGATTTTTCGGCACCCGGAGCACCACCCTTGAGAGAAGCGATATCACGATCGATGAAATAGAGCGCCCCTTTATCGTTACCAATCAGATTGAGCTGATCGATGATGTGATGCGCGAGCGTTTCCTCTTCGATTTGTTCACTCACATACCATTGCATAAAGTTGTGCGTGGTGTAGTCTTTTTCCTTTAAACACACATCCACCACGTTGTTGATGGCGGCGGTGACATTGTTCTCGTGACTAAGCAACAACGCGAAAATATTCTGCAGGTTTTTGAATTCTTTAGCCGGTTCACTGATGGCTGCAATAACGGCTTTTCCGCCACGATCATTGACGAATCGAATGAGCTTCAACATGTGCTGACGTTCTTCGTCGCTATGGGCATAGAGAAAGGCACTGGTTCCGGGGTAACCGTTGATTTCCGCCCAGCATGCCATGGCCAAATAGGCCTGTGAACTTTCTGCTTCAACTTTTATCTGATCGTTTAGTGCTTTTTCGACTTTTTTATTCAGCATGTCCTTGTGTTTTGAGTGAAACAAATGTAGCAACCAAAAAGTTGTTCAGCGGTCTATGGTCGGTTCGAAAAAGTGCTAAAACCCTGTCATTCCATCAACATCGGAGCGTTGATTATCGGGTAAAAGAAGCCCCTTTATGCTCATGCCAGAGAATAGCTTTGGAGGTTGATGTTTCGCAGCTCCCACATAACGCTGTTTAAGCCGGTATTGATACTGTTGGCTTTGCTAGTGAGTTTGGGCACATCGGCTCAGACGATTCCCGACGATAATACCGTGGCCATGATTCGCGCGAACTACTTGTATCAATTCGCGAGCAATAGTAATTGGCCATCCGAATGGAAAAAGGGAACGTTCAATGCAGCAATTGTTGGAAATCCGGAGGTGTCCGAAATCATGGCTTCCAAGTACGCCGGAAAACCCATCGGAAGTCAGTCATTGAATGTGATGGGTGCTTCGGAAATGGCAGTTACTCCGCAGGTGCACGTGTTGTTTGTCGACCGATCAAAAAAGGCTGATTTGGCGAAGTATGTGAAGGAGTACAAAGGAAAGAGCACTCTGATTGTAACCAATTGGGAAGGAGCGTTGGCGCAAGGAGCGCACATCAATTTCTTGTCGATAGACGGCTCAATTCGATTTGAGTTGAATAAAACGGCGATGTCTGAGGCGCTAATCACACCGGGAATAAAAATTTTACAATGGGCAATCGAATAAATTGGCAGATTACCATCGGCACGATGCTTTTGTGGTTTATTCACCTTGGAATGGCCGCACAAGGCATGCCGTTGACCAACGAAGCAGCGAAGTTGTGTCAGCAGAAATCCTATGCAGCAGCGCTGAAGAAGGCGGATGAAGCCATTCATTCGGATGCTGAATCGCGTGATGCTTACACATGGTATGTGCACGGATTTGTGCACAAGGAGATTTTCAAGGAAGAAGAATTAGGAAATCGCCAAAGCACACACCGAAGGCAGGCTGAAGAATCACTTTTACGCGCCATGAAGTGTGAGAACGCTACGCGTCACGAGGACATGATTAAGTTGGCCCTGAAATACCTGGCATCTACCTATTACAATGATGCCTTGCAAAGTAGTCAGGTCATTGCAGGGGAGGATGAATCAGTACCGCGAAAGTTGTTTGCCGATTTCAGGCGACTCATGAACATTGCCGTTCCGGAAACCAACTTTTTGGATTACGAAAAGGAACTCGAGAAGTCACTCGGGCAACATTATTTCACGCTATGGCAGCGCGACACCGAAGTGGGCAAGTGGCGTGATCTGGCGACTAAGCGTTATGCAAGTATCGTTGCGCTGGATAGCACCGATAGTGATGCGTATTACAACCTTGCGGTGATAGATTACAACCGTGCTGTTTTCATGTACCGAAAATTAGGCCCGGATACCGATATGTTCGACGCCATCACCTTGCAGGAGGAGGCTTCCGGTCTCATCCGCTCAAAGGCGCTCGTGAACATGGAGAAGGCTTATGCGCTGGCTCCGGAGAAAGGAGAAATCGTGCGCGGCATCATGATGATGCACCGTGCTTTGGATCACGAAAAGGATGTGGCCTATTTCAAGACAGAAATCGAGCGACTCATTAACGAAGGAAAAATTAAAGCTGATCAACCCAAGTAGCATTGAAAACGAGATTTCCCATAACTGCTAAGTTGACCATGGGTTTTGGTGTCTTCGCGATTGTGGTTATAGCCTCGTTTGTTCTAACCTGGGATACATTAACACGAAGTCGTGAGATCAATAACAGCATCAATACGATCTACGCACCTTCGGTGAAGTTGTTGGAGGAATTGGACAACCACCTGGTTAAAGCTCAGCAGTTGATGAAGCTATGGGCGAAGGAGCAGCAGGCGGAACTTCATCCGGAGCGCGTTGAGGCGATGACGCTCTGTACACAGATAATTCCCACACAACTCAATCGAATTGATACCTTATCACAGCACTGGAGCGAGGAACATCGTCAATTGAAGCTGCAACTGTTTTTTCAGGTGAATGAATTGTTGCGTGGATATAAGGAAGTGCGCGAGTTGCTGCCCACGTTCGATAGTTACGCCGCTAAGCCTCCACTTGCTCAGTGGGAAGCTGAATTCAAATTCGAGGAGGGAGAAATTATTGCGAAATCGTTGAAGGAGGCCCGAGACGAATTAGCTACACTCACCGAGGATCAGCGCTTGATTATGTCAACAGAAATCGAGCAATTGAATGCTTCTTTTGAACAGCTAAGCACCAGGTTGATATACTTTACAATACTGGTCATTCTAGTGGGAGTGATAGCGGCCTTGCTTACGTCACAGTCCATTGTGCGACCTGTCAATGCCCTTCGTTCGAAGTTAAACAACTTGGCCAAGGGCGTTTACTCCGTGCACTCTACTCGCGTGGGAAATAATGAAATCGGTGATATGGCGAAGGCTGTAGAAAGGCTCATCACCAATTTTGAACGCACGAAGGAATTTTCCTTAAATGTCGGGTCAGGCAATTTCACCATGCAGTACGAGCCACTTTCTGAGCATGATGAATTGGGCCATGCCTTGCTGCGAATGCGCGACGATTTAGCATCCTATCGCAATGAGATGGAGGAAAAAGTAGCACACCAAACCAGCGAAATCCGAGAACAAAAGGAACGGGTTACAGAACTTTACTCCGATCTTCAGTCGAGTATCGATTATGCGCAGCGCTTACAGGAAACCATTCTGCCAAGCACCGAGTCAATTCGCGAAGTGTTTCCGGATCACTTCATTTTCTTCCGACCAAAAGCGACTGTAAGTGGTGATTTCTACTGGTTCGCCAATAAGGGAAAGAAGCGCATGGTGGCCGCTGCGGATTGCACCGGTCATGGTGTTCCCGGTGCATTCATGAGTTTGGTTGGTCACAATGCACTCAATCAGGCGACCAAGGTGTACAACAAACCGTCACAAGTATTGAATACCGTGAATCGCTTGTCAGCGCAGGCCTTGCGTGCGCACGAAAATCACCTCGTAAAAGATGGCATGGACATCGCGCTGTTGAGCATCGACACGGATTCCATGGAATTGGAGTTTAGTGGGGCCCAGAATCCTGTCTATATCATTCGCGCCGGTGAGCTTGTGGAGCTCGAAGGTGATGGCTTTAGCATAGGTTCATACGTA
>JBKCDO010000290.1:0-1618 GCA_046304755.1 Flavobacteriales bacterium | reverse complement strand
ATTAGGTATGTCATCGCGCAAGAAGGCGATACACCGGAGCTGATAGCTCGCGAGATTGATTTGAATGTATTTATCCTGAATCGTTTCAACGATTTCGATTCCCATACCGAATTAAAGCCCGGCGACCTTGTTTACCTGCAGCCTAAGCGCAGCAAAGCCAATGCGGCTGACTATACGGTTCAAGAGGGGGATACATGGTTTAGTGTCTCACAAAAGTTCGGTATCAAATTGAAGCAATTGCGCAAAATCAATGCATCAGTTGGAAGCGGCGAGCCCGCGCCCGGAGCCATTCTCAAACTCAAGAAGGCATAAAAAAAGTCAATCCGAAGATTGACTTTTTAAACGTTGCCCGACCTGGATTCGAACCAAGACAAACTGAACCAAAATCAGTTGTACTGCCATTATACTATCGGGCAAAAACACCTTTGTGTAAAAGCGGATGCAAATTTAATACGCCTTGCCGTATATCCAAGCGTTGAGCGAAATTCTCTTGAAATTATTTCGAATCAAGGTTATCGTTGCTTTGGGTAATTCTTCTGTCACGACTGCCGATGTCACTGATAAATATGAGCTCACTGCGACTTGGCGGCTCCTTAGCCTAAATTGCGCATTCATAGCCATTCAACGTGAAAATCATAGCACATTACATCGACGGGAAGTTGGTGGAGCCGGTTAACGGCCGATACATTGATAATATTAATCCATCGACCGGAAAGGTCTACGGAAAAATTCCGGAGGGAAGCCCTGAAGACGTTGACCGAGCTGTTGCGGCGGCAACCCATGCGTTTCCCTCGTGGAGCAAAACTCCGGCCTCAGAGCGATGCCGCTTGATGGTGCGCATTGCTGATTTAATTGCAGAACACCGCCAATTGCTGGCCGCTGCAGAAGCGGAGGATAATGGCAAGCCCGTGTCGCTGGCCGGCCGAATGGATATCCCGCGTGCAGAGGACAATATGCGCTTTTTCGGAACCGCCATTTTGCATTGGAGTTCTGAGGCACATCTCATGGAAGATCGCGCGATTAACTATACCAATCGCAAGCCTATTGGAGTCGTTGGATGTATTTCACCCTGGAATTTGCCGCTCTATTTGTTTACCTGGAAAATCGCACCTGCTTTGGCAGCCGGCAATTGTGTTGTGGCAAAACCAAGTGAGCTTACTCCGATGACAGCCTTCCTGTTTTCGAAACTCTGCATCGAAGCCGGACTCCCTGCCGGCGTCCTCAATATTGTGCATGGACTGGGCACGACAACCGGTGAAGCTATCGTCAATCATTCAGGTGTAAAGGCGGTTTCTTTCACGGGTGGAACCGCAACGGGCGCTCGAATCGCCGCTATTGCCGCACCACGATTTAAAAAGCTATCCCTTGAACTTGGAGGTAAAAATCCATTCATTGTTTTTGATGATTGCGATATAGACAAAGCTCTGAAGACTGTGCTGCGGGCCGCATTCACCAATCAGGGGCAAATCTGCTTATGTGGTTCTCGCATCCTTATTCAATCCGGGATATACAATCGATTTGTAAACGCATTGGTAGATAAGGTTTCGGCCATGAATGTCGGCGACCCAATGGACGAGCAAACACAAACGGGAGCTGTCGTAAGTGAAGCACACATGAA
>JBKCDO010000289.1:0-1799 GCA_046304755.1 Flavobacteriales bacterium | reverse complement strand
GTCTTCGCCCGTTCCGATGTTGACGAAAAGTTTTTCGTTGTAATGCAGCATGAGATGATAGCAGCCCTCGGCGAGATCATCCACATGCAGAAATTCACGCAGTGGAGAGCCTGTTCCCCAGACCTCGACCTCTGCGTCGCCATTCATTTTCGCTGTGTGGAATTTACGAATGAGCGCGGGCAACACGTGTGAGTTGTTGAGGTCGTAATTGTCATTCGGTCCATACAAGTTTGTGGGCATGGCCGAGATAAAGTTGCATCCGTATTGATCGCGATAGGCCTCACACAATTTGATACCGGCGATTTTCGCAATGGCGTAGGGTTCGTTTGTGGGCTCCAGTGCACCGGTCAACAAACTCTCCTCTTGCAACGGTTGCTGGGCCAGTTTCGGATAGATACACGATGAACCCAGAAACAACAGTTTTTTCACGCCGTGTTTGTATGCGGCGTGAATGATGTTCGCCTCAATCATGAGGTTATCGAACAGGAATTCGGCGCGATAGACATTGTTGGCGTGTATTCCACCCACTTTGGCTGCAGCCAGAAAAACGTAGTCCGGGCGATTCTCTTCGAAGAAGGCATCAACGGCTTGTTGGTTGCGAAGGTCAAGTTCGGCAGATGTTTTCAATAGCAAGTTGGAATGTCCTTCATGCTCCAGCTTGCGAACGATGGCACTGCCAACCATACCGCGATGACCGGCTACGTAGATGCGCGCATTTTTTTCCATAATCGCGAAAGTAAGATTGAACGGCTAAAGTTGATCATGTAAGGGATTACTCTCTGACGTCGAGTGCATCACGCAATCCGTTACCGACCATCATGAAGGCCAGTACCAACAGCATAATCATGAATCCTGGAACAATGGCCAGATAGGCAAGGTCGGTCGTGATATACGCATAATGTTCGCGAATCATATTTCCCCAGCTGGGCGTTGGAATCTGAGCACCGAGTCCGAGGAAGCTCAGGCCCGCTTCAATCAAAATAGCAGAGGCGAAATTGGCCGCTGAGATGACGATGATGGGCGAAAGAATATTGGGCAGGATGTGCTTGAAGATGATGCGAAACTCTGAGTAGCCCAGCGCTCGCGCAGCCTCCACGTATTCCTTCTCGCGAATGCTGAGCACTTGTCCGCGTGCAATACGCGCAACTTCTACCCACATGGTAAGACCAACGGCGAGGAACACCTTCCAGAATCCGGTACCGAAGGCGAATGTGATAGCCATGACCAGAATGAGTGTAGGCACGGCCCAGACCACATTGGTAAACCACATGATGATGGCATCGGTGCGACCGCGGTAGTAACCGGCAATTAGGCCAAGGGTGAGTCCTACCAGCAGTGATATCAAAACAGCAATACTACCGACCGCAAGAGAAATGCTGCTTCCCGCCATTAAACGAGAAAGCAGATCTCTTCCGTATTTATCGGTGCCCAGCGAGAATGTGCGTGTGAAAACGATGTTGCCTTCAGGGCTGCGCATCAGTGTTTGCGGGTCGAGCGTGTCGGCGAAAAGCGCACTCTTTCCGAAGCGATAGGCGATGACATGCTTATTGTCATGACGAATCGAGTCAACATAAATGGAAGTGAAACTCTTCGTTTGACCGCCGTCCACCCAGGTTTTCCAAATGCCCGAAGTTTCGGTGGTGGAGACAACTCGAAGTTCGCTGACTTCGAATCCCGGTTTTTGCCGACTCAGTTCAAGTGCCTGATCGTTCGCATTGACAGTACTATCCGGGCGAATGAAAGGACCTATCGCCGAAACAAGAAGAATAAGCAGGATGAATATCAAGCCGCCCATTGCA
>JBKCDO010000288.1:0-7394 GCA_046304755.1 Flavobacteriales bacterium | reverse complement strand
GACGACGGATTCGACATCATCATCAACCCCGACCGTGGTGACCTCGAAATCTGGCGCACACGCGAGATTGTTCCCGATGGCGAACTCGACGACGAGGTAGCACAAATCGAAGTGAGCATGGCTCAGAAGATTGTTCCCGATCTGGAAGTCGGCGAAGAATTGATTGAGGAACTCAAAATCGAGGACTTCGGTCGCCGCAACATTTTGGCTATGCGCCAAAACCTGCAGTCGCGCATCATGGATCTGGAAAAGGATCACCTCTATCAGAAGTACCGTGAGCGTGTGGGTGAAATCATCTCCGGCGAAGTATATCAGGTGTGGAAAAAAGAAATGCTTGTTCTTGATGATGAAGACAACGAGCTCATCCTTCCGAAAGACCAGCAAATCCCATCTGACTTTTATAAAAAGGGCGATACCATTCGTGCTGTTGTATACAAAGTTGACTTGCGCAACAATACACCGCAAATCATCCTCAGCCGCACGGCTCCTGAGTTCCTCGAAAAACTATTCGAACAGGAAGTTCCGGAAGTTTTCGATGGTCTCATCACCATCAAGAAAATTGTGCGTGAGCCGGGTGAACGCGCGAAAGTGGCTGTTGAAAGCTACGACGATCGCGTCGATCCTGTGGGTGCTTGCGTAGGTATGAAAGGTGCGCGTATTCATACCATCGTGCGTGAATTGCGCAATGAGAACATCGACGTCATTCAATACACCGGCAACGACCAGCTGTTGATTACCCGTGCCCTTGCACCGGCGAAAATTTCCAGCATCAACCTTGATCGCGACAACATGAAGGCCGATGTATTCCTGAAGCCTGATCAAGTATCGTTGGCCATCGGTAAAGGTGGTAATAACATCAAACTCGCAGGCCGTCTCACCGGATTCGAAATTGATGTTTACCGCGAAACTGATACCGAAATCGACGATGTGGATTTGGAAGAATTCTCAGACGAAATCGATGCATGGATCATCGACGAGTTGAAGAATATCGGTTGCGATACCGCCCGCTCTGTCCTGGCCATCGGCAAGGAAGATTTGGTGAAGCGCACCGACCTCGAAGAAGAAACTGTAGAAGAAGTATTGAACATCCTCAAAGCAGAGTTCGAATAATCTTCTCTCTGATAAAAAATAAAAAGGGCTGTCGTGATGACAGCCATTTTTCATTTTGTTAGAATTGTTTATCTCTAAATAATAAACGACTGAGACTGATCAAATCCTTCACCGTGCAAGCGATAGAGGTATTGTCCCGCAGGTAATTCATTCAATCCAATCCACTGCCGCTGAAAGCCCATTCCAAACGAACGGTTTTCGAAAACACGATTCACCAATGTTCCTCGAATATCCATAATATCCAACGTCAAGCGATAGGGCTGCTTCAAGTGAAAACCAACCGTCATCTCACTAAAGGCAGGGTTAGGATAGGAAGGGAACAACTGCTCTTTCGGATACACCATCATGTACTCCTCATTCAATGATGGCAAAGAAATATTCTCATCACCGGGCAGGTAAATCACAAATTGCAAAAAACACAGGTACATTTCTTCGGTGGTGGATTCACCCCATGACATCACCTGAGGAGGATCGTTCGGATTCAAAGGATTCTCGGCCGTATTATCAAACGTTCCGAAACAATGCACCGTGTAGCCGGCCGGAATGCGCAGCAAATTCGGATAGGCAAACAGACCCTGCCAGTTGAAATCCCATTCCGGAATCTTAATAATCCGAATAGTATCTTGTCCATTCGGACTCACTGCATAGACCTCGTAGCTGCTGCAAATCAAATGGCCATGTGGAGCAACATCAATCAGCGAAACATCCACGGGCACCTCAATTGTTCCGTGAAAAGTTTTTACCTGACCCGCAGGAATTATAAATGGCTCATCAAGGTTTTGAGGATTGATTGCTGCTGTCTGCACATAGCGCACTATCGGATTGTCGGAGAAAAAAATGTTCACGCTGGTCTGGTCAACCTGATCGGTCGCCGAAGGGCCATAGTGCATCTGAATGAGCAAGTCGGAATTTGCGTAAAGCTTCTTCCCAAGAGCAGGCGGAAACACCAATGGGCTCGATCCCGGCACCCATGCACTGAAGAAATTATCAATCGGATTAAATCCAAACCCACCAAACTGAGTGTAGCCATATTCCGGAGTGGCCGCATCCAAAGCCGCTGCCTGACCGGTATTATCCACACCCAAAATCGCATGGTGGCAAATGTCCTTGTTGTCGGGACGAACTTCAATGGCCTCCACATCCCGATCTTGCGTCAAACCGGTAGGTAACACAAACACCTTATACATGTCCGAGTTGTTGCCTTGATGCTCAAATGCCTGTTCCAGCGTCAATACCAAATCGGGTGTGCCTACCTGCGAACCCGTTGGGAACACAGGCACCGCAGGCGTTAGCGAGGGATCACCTTCGGGCGCACCGGCGTCCACCCAAGCGGCAATAGTCGCAATCTCCTCATCGGTAAGCACGTTCTCATCACGGAAGGTGGTGTACGTGTGATCCGGCGTCCAGGGTGGCATGTAACGAATGCCCGTGACGTATTCGATAATCGATGCCGAAGCGGCCACTTCAGCATAACTCGTTAAGGGAAACGGTCCAATCTCCCCATCGCGATGGCACTTGGTGCAATGCTGAAAAATGATGGGAGCAACGTCTTCTGAAAACGTGACCTGCGCTTGCATTAGTTGAGCAACAGCGAGAAGTAACAGTAGTGCTATCGATTTCATAAGATTCAATTTACTTTTCAATGATACAACCAATTGCCGGCACATGTGTGTTAAAAATGGGCGCTCCCGTTTTCAAGACGCTATCGAGCGCATGGCGCAGCTCCTTGTTTTTCACATGCGCCCTGCGCTTTCCTACGCGCACATAACTATCGTCTATTCGGCCGTGGTAGAGAACGACATCGTCCCGGAGCACAAACACCTCCGGCGTAACTGTCGCATTCAAAACGCGATGCAGTGAATCATCACGCTGCACCTGAAACGGCAATTGATACTCCGATTGAAAGGCCACAACAGCGCTATCCGTCAACAGCGGTCCAACAGCGCAAGCCGAAAAGACCACACCATAGTCTGCATAATCCTTTACAATGGATTTCATTTCAATCGTATAGAACTTGCATATCGGACATGTCGGGGATAAAAAGTACACGACATTCAACTGCCCGACAGCCTGTGTCGCTGCCAACCCAAACCCTATGAGTATACAAAAAACCGTTCTCATGTATCGCGAGGAAGGAGACAACACAAGGTCACATTTGGTTTAAAATTACTATGAAATTCATCAATTTATGGCAAAACAGCTTAAAACAAACTAACTTGCACCCGCAATTAAAATTCATCACACGGCAAACGTCACAAGAGCATAAAGCAATGAAACAGTAAGCAGAAGCAAACATATAGCTCCCTGAATCTGGCCATTGCGTTGTGCTCTCCCGACAACTTTCTAGATTATGTCTGAAACAAAAGGACCACAAAGGCTTGGAAAAGCAGCAGTAACGCTCGGCGTTAGTAAGGACACCATCGTGGAGTTTCTCTCGAAAAAGGGAGTAACCGTCGATAATAATCCAATGGCAAAGATTGAGGCAGACGCTTATGAACTGCTGCTGGGAGAGTTTGCCGGAGACCAGGCTGCTAAAGAAAAATCGGCTGCAACAGCCGCCAAAGTGCGCGAGTCACGCGCAACGATTACCCTCGAAGACACCAAAAAGCAGAAAGGAACTTCCAAAGACGAGGAAGAACAGGATATCGATTACGCGAAATTCAAGCGTAAAGTCGAAGTGAAGGAAAAGCCTGCTGCAAAAGCAGAACCGGCGCCCGCACCTGCCGAGGAAAGTCAAGAATCGGAGACTGAAAAAGCTGCTGCAAAAAAGACTACCAAGAAAAAAGAAGTTGAAGAAACGCCTGCCGAAGAAAAAGTCGGTGAAGTGAAGGTAGTCGGCAAGATCGATTTAGCGAGTCTTGAAAAACCGAAAACAAAAGGCCGCAAGAAGAAAGAAGATACTCCCGAAGAAGCTCCGCAAGAAACCGCGGCGAAAAAGACTACTGCAAAAGGAAAGGCAAAAGCAGAAACAGAGGCGCCCGTTGAAGTTCCGGCCGTTGTTCCTGAGCCTGAACCCGCAAAAGCGCCCGAGCCGGAAAAAGAACTCATCCGCGTGCAAGTGGAAAAGTTATCCGGTGTTAAGCTCATGGGCAAGATTGAACTGCCTTCACCTGCCGAAAAGAAAAAGCCGGATGCAGCAGGATCAGAAGCCGAAAAGCGCAAACGTAAGCGCGTAGGCAAAGTCGATATCCAACGTCAACAAGAAATCGATCGCCGCAACCAACGCACTGCTAAACCCGCCGAGCCTAAGAAAACAGAACTCAGCGAACAGGATATTCAAAACCAGGTTAAAGCTACCCTCGCTCGATTGGGCGGTCAAGGAAAATCAAAGTCCAGTAAGTTCCGTCGCGAAAAACGTGACTTCGTGGCCCGACGCTCCGAAGAAGAAGCAGCACGCCAACAAGCAGAAAACCTGGTACTCAAGCTCACCGAATTTGTAACGGTAAGCGAGTTGGCTTCCATGATGAACATCCAGCCAACGGAAATCATCAAGGCCTGCATGCAACTGGGAATTTTCGCTTCACTCAACCAGCGCCTGGATGCCGAAACCATCAACATCATCTCGGGTGAATTCGGTTTCGAAGTGCAGTTCGTCAGCGCTGATGTTATCGAACAAATCGCCGAAGAAGAAGATACGCCGGAAACCATGGTTACCCGTCCACCGGTCATTACGGTGATGGGTCACGTGGACCACGGTAAAACATCCCTGCTTGACTTTGTGCGTAAAGCAAACGTTATTGCCGGTGAGGCCGGAGGAATTACGCAGCACATCGGTGCATACAGCGTAGAGCTTCCCAACGGCAGAAAAATCACCTTCCTCGATACACCGGGTCACGAGGCGTTTACCGCCATGCGTGCACGCGGTGCTAAGGTGACCGACTTAGCCATTATCGTTATCGCAGCTGATGATAGCGTGATGCCACAGACGAAAGAAGCCATCTCACACGCCCAAGCTGCAGGCGTGCCGATGATTTTCGCCTTTAACAAAATTGATAAGCCGGGAGCAAACGCAGATAAAATCCGCGAACAACTCTCCGCCATGAATATACTCGTGGAAGAATGGGGCGGTAAATTCCAAAGCCAGGAAATCTCCGCCAAAAAAGGTCTCAACATCGATGCACTCCTAGAAAAGGTATTGCTCGAAAGTGACCTTCTTGATTTGAAAGCCAATCCGGACAAACGCGCCGTAGGTACCGTAATCGAATCGGCTCTCGATAAGGGCCGCGGATATGTAACAACACTCTTGGTAGAATCCGGAACACTGCGTATTGGTGATGCTATCCTCGCAGGCCACTATAGCGGTCGCGTGAAAGCGAGGTTCAACGAACGCGGACAAAAAGTAAATGAAGCCGGTCCTGCAACACCTGTTTCCCTCCTCGGATTTGAAGGGGCTCCCAACGCAGGAGACAAGTTCAACGTGATGGAAGATGAACGCGAAGCCCGCAACATCGCCCTGAAGCGCCAGCAACTGCAACGCGAACAAAGCCTGCGCACCAAGAAACACCTCACCATCGAAGAAATCGGACGCCGCATTGCGTTGGGTGACTTCAAGGAACTCAACCTCATCGTTAAGGGTGACGTGGATGGTTCTGTGGAAGCACTTACCGATTCATTGCAAAAACTGTCTACCGAGAAAATTCAGGTTCGCATCATTCACAAAGGTGTTGGACAAATCAGCGAGTCTGATGTATTGCTCGCCAGCGCCTCTGATGCGATTATCATCGGTTTCCAGGTACGCCCAAGTGCCCCTGCACGCAAGATTGCCGAGAACGAAGAGATTCAAATCAAACTGTACTCTGTTATTTACAAGGCCATCGAAGAAGTCAAGGAGGCAATGGAAGGATTGCTCTCGGCGCGTATCGAAGAGCAAATCACCGGTACTGCCGAAATCCGCGAAGTCTTCAAGATCAGCAAAGTGGGCACTATCGCCGGTTGTATGGTTCTCGACGGAAAAATCAATCGCAACAGCAAGGTTCGCATCATTCGCGATGGTATCGTGATTTACACGGGCGATCTCGGATCACTCAAGCGATTCAAGGATGATGTGAAGGAAGTCGTGAAAGGCTATGAGTGCGGTTTGAATATCGATAAGTTCAACAACATCGAAGTAGGCGATAACGTGGAAGCATTTGAAGAGGTGGAAGTGAAGCAAACGCTCTAGTGCGTGGTGTTTCCCTGCTGAAATTAAATTATTCCGGCAGATAGTTGGTTTTACGATAGTTACGTTACATTTGAGAAGCAGTTACCTTAGCTACTTCCCAATGAAACCACTGCGGCTTCGTTCATTGCCTTTTGCATGGATGGCAGGACTCCTCAGTCTTTGCATGCAATTGAATGCGCAAGATATTCTCCTCTACAGTGAGAACTTTCTGGGTGGTGCTTCTTCGGTTGAACTCAACTCGGGGGGGATAGGAACCAATAGTGGTGCGAATCAATGGGTAGTGAACAATCAATTTAACGGTACAAGCACTTGCCCTGCAACTCCTGATCAAAGTACCGCCAATACGACCGGAGGAAATATCGCCGGCGCACCTCAAAGCAATTATCTGCACATACAAAACACGAATGCCGGTGGCGGAAATGCCTGCTTCGATCAAGGTGCAGCATCCGATCAATTCGCGATGATCTCGGGTGGGTTTTGTACGTTCGGCTTGGTGGATGTGCACATCAGCTTCTTTTGGATTGGTGAAGGAAATAGCAACGCATACGGTTCAATCTGGTATCAGGCTGATGGCGGTGGATGGACACAAGTCGGACCGAACCTTAATAGCTCTTCTATCTGGCAATATGAGGATATTACCCTGCCGGCATTCAGTAATGTCGGCAATCTGCAATTCGGATTCCGTTTCGTAAACGACGGAAGCGGCAGTGGTGGAGAATTGTCTTTCGGCATCGATGACATCAACGTCGTCGCAAGCCTTTCAACCCTAAATCCGATTGATATCACCATCACATCCGTCTCTCCGAATCCGGTCTGTGAAGGAACATTCCTAACGATTTCATACCAAATTTCCGAACCGCTCTGCGACGGCACCTACCTGCTCGAACTTTCGGATGCCTCGGGAAACTATCCGTCGGGATTCACCTCCTGGGCAGTCAATATCTCCTATCCCGCAACCACCGGCACAACCACCATTTTATTGCCCGCAGGTGCCGCTGCCGGCAGTTGTTACACGGTGCGATTGAGCCGACAATCTCCTGAACCCGCAGTCACCGGTATTGCCTCAGCATGTTTTGAAATCATCGAATGTCCCAACACCATCACTACAGCACCCCTTGGACCA
>JBKCDO010000287.1:0-7137 GCA_046304755.1 Flavobacteriales bacterium | reverse complement strand
CCTACATACTATGTTGTATGTCATTGCTGATTCTTACAACAGCAGTTTCAAATGCTCAACTGCTTCAGGAAACGTATATCGACGCCGGCTATAGTCATAGTTACAACGGCGGGATTTGGGGTGGAGGAGTATCATTGGCGGATTTTAACGGCGACGGCATTGATGATATCACCTTGGCGAGAAATGGCGACCGTCCTTTATTTATAATTGGCGGGGATTCGACATTGCAACTCATTCAACTTCCTTTTCCCGTTTCGGGAGAGATCAAACAGTTGTGTTGGGTCGATATCGATCAGGATGGCGATCGGGATCTTTCCATGTCGGGCTTCAATATGCCTTTTATGATTTTCGAGCGCACCGGTGATGAGCAATTAACAGCGCTTGATACTGCAAGTGGAATTGCCTCCGATTTCATCGTTGGTTATGGTCACAGTTGGGGGGATTATGATCGCGATGGTGACCTCGATGTTTTCGTGTGTAATTACGATGCGGCTTACATGGGATACATGGATGCAGACAATCGACTCTATCGCAATGACGGTGATTTACAGTTCACCGATGTTACGGCTACTGCGGGATTCCCGTCGATGGTTAACTATACCTTCATGGCGCTATGGATGGATTACAATCGCGATTTATACCCTGATTTAATGGTGCTCAATGATCGCTATGAGGTTCCTAATTACTTCTATCACAACAATGGCGACGGAACATTCACTGAGATTGGACAAAGCGCCAATCTAAAAGATTTTATCTGGAGTATGACCGCTACTTCCGATGACTATGACAACGACGGCGATTTGGATATATACATCACCAATGGTCCGGAGGGAAATGTGCACAAGCGCAACAATGGCGATGGCACCTTCACCAATGTGGAAGAATATCTCGGAACGGAGGTCAACCATTTTTGCTGGTCGGCACAGTTCATCGATTTGAATCGCGATGGCTGGCAAGACTTGCATGTGTGTTCAACACCGATTGCAGCGCTTGAGGGGGAAAACTTCGCGCTGATTAATGATGGCGTTTTGTTTCAAGATTCGACGTCAACTGTTGGTTTATCCAATGATAAGGGATGGAGTCGCGCCAGTGGTGTGGGTGATTTCAATGATGACGGTTTGGCTGATATGGTGGTGAGCAAATCAAGTCCCGATTTTTCTACCTACTGGAAGGCCATTTCCAACGAGAATCATTGGCTCAAGGTTGAGCTCGAAGGCACGGTTTCCAATCGTGAAGGAATCTCTTCCTGGATTGATGCCTACAGCGGGAGTCTGCATCAATCGCGCTACACGTATTGTGGTGAAGGTTATCTCGCGCAAAATAGTTTTAGCGAGTTCTTTGGCTGGGGTGATCGTGCATTGATTGATTCACTGGTGGTGAGCTGGCCTTCGGGTATTGTGGATCGCTGGTATACTATTCCTGCCAACCAACAGCTTTATTTGGTCGAGGGAACGTCGCGCAGGGTGGAAGTTGAAGCATCCAATGGCTGGTCTATTTGCGCAGGAGATAGCACTACACTTCAAGCCAATGAATGGACATCCTACGCGTGGCAAGATGGTTCAACAGCAATGAATATCACTGTCGCTCAGCCACAAAGTGAAGTTTTACGAGTGACTGACGTGTGGGGTAATCAATTTTTGTCGGATACCCTTGTTGTAGCCGCAAGTCCGGCGATTGGTTCTATTACAGCTACGATGATACCCGCATCGTGCAACGGTGAAGCTGATGGAAGTATTCAATGGAGTGGTTCCGCCGAGTGGTTCACGATGGGCGGAGAAACTAATCAGCAAGGATACTTCGATGGCTTGTCTGCGGGACCTTATTTCTGTGAAGTAGAAAACGCCTATGGCTGTCGCGATACGTTTTCGGTTGAGATTACACAGCCGGAGGTGTTTGCGGTTTCAGCAGTGCTGACGCATTGCACATGCGCTGATTTATCGGATGGATCCGTGAGCTTGAATTTCAGCGGCGGGACGCCCAATTATGTTGTCATTGGAAATCCGCCGCTATCGGGATTGAGTGCAGGGGATTATGAGTTGGCAGCCATGGATGCCAACGGTTGTGCGGCTTATTATTCCTTTACCATCACAGCGCCTGAACCTCTTGAAATGGCATGCAGCTCTGCGGCCGAATGGGATAATCAAGCTAATGGAAGTATAACCGCTGCTGCGCAGGGTGGTGTGTTTCCATACACTTGGCTGTTGAATGAAACGCTTTCGACCGATTCGTTGTGGAACAACTTGTCTGCGGGAGTTTATCTACTGGTATTGGAAGACGCCAACGGGTGTTCTGTCACCAACGAATGCGAGGTAGAAGCAGCGGTACATCTGAGTGAAATTCGACCGAATTTGTTTTCAGCTTATCCTAATCCTGTCGAACAAGGAAGCCGGTGGAGATTGGTTGGACCAACGGCTGGATGCGAGGTTGTCGTGGCTGATGCACTTGGTCAAAACATTTGTCGATGGCAAACTGGTGGAGCCGAAATATTTTCGTCTGAACCACTACCACCAGGCATGTATTTCATCAGTGTATTGCGTGACGAAATACCGGAAGGTACTTTCTTACTCATGGTCAAGTGAGAACTCGACCGCCTACCTTCGCGTTCCTTTTGGGGAGCTGCAGTTATGCCTATTTATCGCCTACATCCCGACCATTATGGTTTTCCGGAGCGTTCGGAATTTGAGCAGGATATTATCGCCGTTGGCGGTGACTTAGCTCCCGGCCGACTCATCGAGGCCTATTGTCGTGGTGTTTTTCCCTGGTACAATACGCCCGGAGATTTACAATGGTTTTCACCTCAAGAGCGGTGTGTGCTACCTGTGGATGCAGTACGCGTTTCACACTCCATGCGCAATGTTTTCAATCGAAATGAATTTTCGTTTTCGATGGATACAGCCTTTGTTCAGGTGATGGAAGGCTGTCGGGGCGGCGACCGCATTGGTCAAACTTGGATTTTCGATGAAACGGTTGAGGCCTATTCTTCCTTGCACAAGGCAGGACTTGCGCATTCGCTGGAGGTGTATAAGGATGGTGTGCTCGTTGGCGGACTTTACGGTCTTTCCGTTGGAAGCGTTTTCTTCGGTGAGAGCATGTTTTCCGCGGCGTCCAACGCCTCTAAAGCCGCTCTCATTAAACTTTCGCAATTTTTGCCATCGCTTGGAATCACCATGATTGATTGCCAGGTGCCCAATGATCATCTTATGAGTTTGGGCGGGCAGGTGTGGGAGCGCAATCGTTTTTTGGATGCACTTGAGGGTTGGATAGCGCTACCAACCGAAGTGGGCAAATGGGAGACTCTTTTCCAAGAATTTCTTCACGCACATGGTGGTTGAAAAAGTCGGTTCATGAACATCGCGTTACGCGGGGTTTTATAGTTTCTTCGCAGCATGATGAAGCCCATACCTTTTTCACCTCCGCGCATTGATCAGAAAACGATTGATGCGGTAACAGAGGTGCTGCTTTCAGGATGGATTACCACAGGTCCAAAAACGCGTTTGCTCGAAACGCAGATCAATGCCTATTGTGGTTCGGGACGGACGCTGTGCTTGAATGCCTGGACGAATGCCGTTGAGCTTGTCCTGCGCTGGTATGGTGTTAAGGCAGGCGACGAGGTGATTGTGCCTGCTTATACATACGCAGCCACAGCCAATATTGTTCTGCACGTAGGAGCAACGCCGGTGATGGTCGATATCGATCCGGCTACCTATACCATCCAACTTGATAAAATCAAGGAAAAGATTTCTCCGCGAACCAAAGTGATTATGCCGGTGGACATTGGTGGTTTACCATGCGATTATGACGCTATCAATTCACTGGTTAAAGAGCACGACGTTGTTTCGATGTTTCAAGCAGATGGCGAACTTCAGCAGCAACTCGGTCGCATCCTCGTCATCGCTGATGCTGCCCACAGTTTTGGTGCGACATACAAGGGGCACAAGGTGGGGAATCAAACCGATGTGATGGGCTTTTCTTTTCATGCCGTAAAAAATCTAACCACGGCGGAAGGTGGAGCGCTGACCTTCAACTTGCCTGCTCCATTCAGCAATGATGAGGTCTGGAAGGCACTCAATGTTTCCGCATTGCACGGGCAAACGAAGGATGCGCTTTCCAAAACGCAGGCGGGTCAATGGCGATATGATATTGTGGAGGCCGGATACAAATGCAATATGACCGACATTCACGCTGCAATCGGTTTGGTGGAACTTGAGCGTTATGACTCGGAAACCTTACCGCGCCGAAAGGCTATTTGTGAGCAATACAGTTCACTGTTTTCTGCTGAGCACTGGTTTCGAGCCCCGGTTTTTAAGACCGATTACAGTGAAAGTTGCTATCACTTGTATATGCTAAATATCCCTGATCTCGGTGAGGCGGGGCGTGATGAAGTCATCCGCCTGGTTGCGCTGGAAGGCATCGCGTTGAACGTCCATTTCCAACCCTTACCACTACTGAGTTTATACAAAGGATTGGGCTATCGCATGGAGGATTATCCGAATGCATGGAACAATTATGTGGGTGAGATTTCACTCCCGGTTTACTATAACTTGAGTGATGAGGATGTGAAGCGCGTGGCCGGTGCAGTGAAGACAGCAGTCAACACGGTAATGAAAACGGCATGAAGCGCTTGTTCGACATAGTCTTTTCAGGAGTCATGCTCTTGTTGTTTTCGCCGTTATTTCTGTTGATTGCACTAGCCGTTATTGTCGACAGCAGGGGAGGGATATTCTTCGGACAAATTCGTGTGGGAAAAAATGACGTTCCGTTTCGTATGTGGAAGTTTCGCACGATGCGCCCGCAGTCTGAACAGTCAGGGCAATTAACCGTTGGTTCTTCCGACCGTCGCATTACGCGCGTAGGATATTTCTTGCGTAAACTGAAAGTGGATGAGCTACCTCAGCTGTGGAATGTCTTCAAAGGTGATATGAGCGTCGTTGGTCCTAGGCCGGAGGTTCCGCGTTATGTTGCATTATACACTGCCGAGCAGCGTCGGGTGCTCAGCATACGCCCGGGCATTACCGATTATGCTTCCTTGAAGTATTTCAGTGAAAGCGATTTACTGGCGACTTCCGCGAATCCCGAGCAAACCTATATCAATGAAATCATGCCGGCTAAGTTGAAATTAAACCTCGAGTATGTATCGAACTCCAGTCTGCTCGAAGATGTGAGAATCATCGTTTTAACCGGTCTAAGGGTATTGGGAGTAGGGAAAGACTCTTCGAAATAGATTAGTAGATTACCCAAGATTTAGGGAGTTTTCAGGGTTATGCCTATAAGTAGCGGCAACGGTAGTAATTTGTGCCACTATTTTTTTGAAACCCCGAATTATGAAGAAAATTTTTACCTGGATTTTTGCGCTTTCAACCGTGATGATGTCTGCTCAATCTGAGCCATTTGGTTATGCGTTGGATGCTGCTGTGTTGCAGAATTTGCCATTGAATGAACTGGCAACGTTTGATCATGATGCATTGTGGGCAGAGGACACGGAGCTGGAAAAGCGCGGTGGCCGAACGAATGTAGGGCGCCTGGTGGACTTGCATCTCAACGAACAAACAGCGGGCGTTTGGACTTCTTTCGATAATGGTGATCGCCTGTGGCAATACCGTTTCCGCTCGGCCAATGCGCTCGGCGTCTGTATGTACTTCGAAGATCTCTACATTCCACAAGGTGCGGTCATGTTCATGTATTCCATGGATCGTAAAACGGCGGTTGGTCCATTCACCATCGATGACTGCAACGCACACGGTCGATTTATGATGGGTGAAGTTTTGGGGGATGAAGCCATCGTTGAATATTACGAGCCTGCCGGAGTGATCAGCACGCCGCGTATCGGTATGCAAGCCGTTGGTCACATGTACCGCTATGTGTATGACTATTCCATGTATGCGGATCAAGACCGTGGTGGTTCGGAAATCTGTGAAGTAGACGTCAATTGCCCAGAGGGAGCTGAATGGATTAATCAGCGCGATGCGGTGGTACGTTTGCTCATCGTCGATGGCGGAGCGCAAGGCCTGTGTTCGGGCACCATCATGAATAACGTCGAAAAGGATTGTCGCAAGTTGCTGCTCACGGCCATGCACTGTGGTGTGGGGGTTTCAGACGCAGAGTGGTTGCAGTGTTCTGTGCGCTTTAAGTATCAACGCGCCAATTGTGGGTCGGGCAGTGCACCATCCACCAATAACCGAACAGGGGTTTTCCATTTGGCTGATAGCAATGACGGTGGTGGTGATTCCGGATCAGACTTCCTGCTGCTGGAATTGGAAGATGACATTCCTTCATCGTTTAATGTCTTTTATGCGGGATGGGATGCGCGCACGGCAACGCCTGCAGATGCATTCAGTATTCATCACCCTGCAGGTGATGTGAAGAAGATTTCTACTACCACGAATATTGTTTCCTCGACTTGGTCGGCGCCAGGCCACCACTGGCAGGTAACCTGGATGGAAACAGAAACCAATCATGGAGTGACCGAAGGAGGTTCATCGGGTTCGCCGTTGTTCAACGACCCGCTGGGCTTGGTTGTCGGTCAGCTCACTGGCGGAGCATCATTTTGTAATAGTCCCAACGCCCCGGATTTTTATGGGAAAATGGACCGTAACTGGGATGATAACCCCAATGCAGCCAACGAGAAGTTGAAGGTGTTTCTGGATCCGAATGATACCGGTACTCTATTTTTTAGTGGCGGTCGTCCCGAAGTAGATGCCGATATGAACTGCACTGTCAATAGCCTTCAGGAAAGTCAATTGAATTTCGCTGATGTAAGTGTGTTCCCAACCATTGCCGATGAATTCGTGCGATTCCAAACGGGCCGATTCCGGGAAATGACCGGCTATCAGCTTTATAATGCAGCAGGGATGGCCGTTTTAGGCGGTCAGTTCCGTCAGGAAACAGAGACGTTGTCGCTGGGTGATTTACCATCTGGGGTGTACTTCGTCACGTTCATGCAGCAAGACGGAGCGCATTTGACAAAGAAATTGGTTGTTCGTCACTAAGGTAATTCACCGCGCCAAGGTTGAAAGCTTTCACTTTTGGTGCGTGTAGAATTCAGAAAAAGCATTTACATTTGACCCAAACCCGAAAACAATGAAATTCGAAGTTATCTCAAAAGATAAAGTCATCGTAATCGCCTCCAAGGTGGAAAAA
>JBKCDO010000286.1:0-2001 GCA_046304755.1 Flavobacteriales bacterium | reverse complement strand
CCACCGGTTCAGGCGGTATGTTTTCATAAAATTATTTTTAGGAAACTCTTTCCTTGCCGACTTTTGGCGGCCTTTATTAATCGCTATGAAATTCGACAAAAACACGGCCATTGGCTTCACCATGATGATTCTCCTCTTGTTGGGTTTCACCTGGTACCAGGCCGATCTGCAAAAGAAGCAACAGGAAGCAGAGCAGGTAATCTTAGACAGTTTAGCTCGCGAACAAGCTGCGGCACCTGTTGCCGTTCCTGCAATTCAGCCTGAACAGCCACAACTTGCGCAGGCAACGGTAGATTCCGTTGGAGGTGACTCCCTGCGCTTGGCTCAGGCCAATCAGGCGCTGGTTGATCGCTTTGGTATTCTGGCTCCGGCGGCGCAAGGCGAGGAGGGAAGGGCAGTGCTTCAGAACAAGCGCCTCAAGATTGAAATTGACAATAAGGGCGGTTTATTCGCCTCAGCGGAATTGCTCGATGGCTACAAGAACTACACGACAGGCGAGAACATCAAACTCTGGAGTGAAGGTCTTTCTTCTATGCAGTTTGATTTGAACCTTGTGGGCAAAGGTGTTTTTTCTTCCCGTGATTTTTATTTCGTACCCAATACCACAGTCGTGGATGCATCGGCGGCTGAAGGTAGCCTGACCATGCGTTTGAATTCTGCTGATCCTGCGAAGTATTTCGAGATTGTGTATACGCTGAAGCCTGATGCTTATGCGGTGGATATGAAAATCAATGCGCATGGTATCGGTGATGATTTGCAACTTTCCGCCAAACCACTGACCATCGCATGGAATGTTGCCGGTATGGCTAACGAGAAGGGCCTTTCCGCGGAGCGCTCGCGTTGTTCGGTGTATTACAGAGAAGGCGAAGAAGACCGCGATTACCTCAGCGAATCCGATGATGACAGCTACACGGCGGAGGATCCCATGAAGTGGGTAGCCTTCAAGCAAGATTACTTTACAGCGGCGGTCATTGCTAAGGAAGGATTTAATGCCGGTTCCTACGTGCAGGTGAATGTGCCGACAGATAGTCTGCACACGAAGCTGTATCAGGCGAAGTTGCAACTTCCTGTGAAAGGTGGTGCGCATGCTTTCGGTGAGTTGACGTTCTATTTCGGTCCGAATGATTACAAGGAATTGAAGAGTCTGGATGTTGAAGAAATCGACCGCGTCATTGACTACGGTTGGAGCATCATCGGAACGGTGAACCGCTATTGCGTGCGTCCGCTGTTCTGGTTCTTCTCGTCATTCATCGGAAGTTGGGGACTTATCATTCTACTTGTTACGCTTGTGATCAAGACGGTGCTTTTCCCCATTACGTGGAAGAACTTTCTCAGCAGCGCCAAGATGCGCGTGTTGAAGCCGGAGATTGATGAAATCAACAAGAAGTATGCGGATAAGGATCCGATGCAAAAGCAAACAGCAACCATGGCGTTGTATCGTCAAACGGGAGTGAATCCGTTTGCGGGTTGTTTGCCGGTGTTGCTGCAGATGCCGATTTTGTACGCGATGTTCCGTTTTTTCCCTGCGGAAATTGTATTGCGAGGCAAGAGCTTCTTGTGGGCGGATGATTTGGCAGCTTATGATAGCATCCTGAGCTGGGATCAACACATTCCGATTTTAAGTTCAATCTATGGAAATCACGTGAGCGGATTTACTATTCTCATGTGCATTTCAACGTTCTTCTACTCGAAGATGAGCATGGGTAGTCAGCCGCAAATGGCGCAGCAGCCGGGCATGCCGAATATGACGGTTATGATGAACATTTTCACGGTGATGATGCTCTTCTTCTTCAATGGACAACCTTCCGGTTTGAGTTTGTACTATTTCATCGCCAACATGGTGAGCATTGGACAGATGTGGATGATTCGCAAGTATTTCATTGATGAGAATGCGATTCGCTCGAAGATTGAAGAGAACAAAAAGAAGCCACAAACCAAGAGCAGCTTTATGCAGCGTTTGGAAGAGGCTCAAAAGCAGCAGCGACAAAAACTGGCTCAACA
>JBKCDO010000285.1:0-24284 GCA_046304755.1 Flavobacteriales bacterium | reverse complement strand
CCAATTCCGCCCGTGAGCGAATCTTCATGCAGCACCAGCGCTCTTCCGGTTTTCTTCACCGAGGCGATAATCGTATCCATGTCAAGTGGCTGAAGTGTCCTCAAGTCAATGACGTCAGCACTAACCTCCGGATGTTCCTTGAGATAGTCCAGCGCCCAATGCACGCCAAGGCCGTAGGTGATGATACTAATTGCCGATCCTTCTTTGACCGTGCGTGCGAATCCGAAGGGTAGCGTATAAAAATCATCCGGCACATGCTCGCTGATGCTACGGTAAAGTCCTTTGTGTTCAAAGAAAATCACCGGATTTGGATCTTCAAATGCTTGGCACAGTAAGCCTTTGGCATCCGCAGGGAAAGCCGGATACACCACCCGCAGCCCGGGGGTGTGAAAAAACCATGCTTCATTGCTTTGGCTGTGGAATGGACCGGCGGCCATACCTGCACCGGTGGGCATGCGCACGACTACATCGGCATGCTCTTGCCAGCGATAGTGCAATTTGGCGAGGTTGTTCACGATTTGATTGAACCCGCAGGTGACGAAATCAGCAAACTGCATTTCCACCATGGCTTTCCAGCCTTTGATGGACAGGCCAAGACCGGTTCCAACGATGGCCGATTCGCACAGAGGCGTGTTACGCACGCGATCTTTGCCAAACGCCGCAACGAAGCCTTCGGTTACCTTAAAAACACCACCGTAATCCGCAATGTCTTGTCCCATCAACACCAGCTTGGAGTGGCGTTCCATGCTCTGGCGAAGGCCGTCGCTGATGGAATCAATAAACCTTTTTTCAGTGCTTGTTGACGACACCGGTTTGATTTCGGCATTGCCGAATGGCGCATATAAATCATTGATTTCCTTATCGGTTTCCGGTGTAATATCCGGTTCGGCGTAGGCGATTTTCAGCGCGTCGTTGATTTGCTGTTTCAGTTCTGAACGGATTTGACCCTCATCTTCTTCTGAAATGATTCCACGTTCATGCAGCCAGGCCTCATAATTGTCGACAGGATCTTTTTTCTCCCATTCTGAAATAATACCTTCCGGATAGTATTTCGTGCCACTGGCTTCTTCATGACCTCTCAATCGGAAGGTCATGAATTCCATGAGGATTGGTCGTGGGCGTTTGCGGATGCTTTCCGCCGCTTTCTTGACGGCAGCATATACTTCCACGATGTTATTTCCATCAACCTGAATAGCATCTTCGGCGGGCATGCCATAGCCAATGGCTTTATCGATGAATTGATTGCAGCGGAATTGTTCTCGGCTGGGAGTTGAAAGCCCCCATGCATTATTTTCAATAGCAATGATGACAGGCAAATCCCATACGGTGGCTACGTTTAATGCTTCGTGAAAATCGCCTTCACTCGCGCCACCGTCGCCGCAGAAAACAATGGTGGCCTTTTGTTCACCGCCTAGTTTATTCGCTAGTGCGATTCCGTCGGCTATGCCCAACTGTGGGCCGAGGTGGGAAATCATGCCCACGACTTTGTGCGCTTGAGTGCCAAAATGGAAGGAGCGATCGCGGCCTTTGGTGAACCCACGCTCCTTGCCTTGAAACTGCATGAAAAGTTGATCTAGCGGTAAATCACGTCCCGTGAATATGCCAAGGTTGCGGTGCATGGGCAGAATGTACTCGTCCTTATCCATTGCAAGGGCCACACCCACGGAGATGGCCTCCTGACCGAAGCTGCTGAACCATTTAGAGATCTTTCCGAGGCGCAGTTGACTCAACATTTTCTCCTCAATCAAGCGAGGCAGCAGAATAGCCTTATACAAGCGAAGCAGTTCTTCTTGGGAGAGGCCGTGGTTTTTGCTGAATTTTATGATGGGTTTACGCAACGTGGGCATACTTCAATTTTGGCTGTGAAATTAGGATGTTTGAGCGTTATAGCGCAAGAATAATCGGGCTTTTATTCACTTGAGGAAAAGGAGTGATAGACTATTATACAAAGGCAAAATCCATGAAAAATAAACGTCCTAATTCGATTGAAATATTTTTATGATTAGTGTCAATTTTATTCTTGGTAAATAATCAGTTGTGATACATTTGCCGACAAATCAACCAATTTATTTATGGCAAAAGCGATTTATTTACTTCAAATCCGCAAGCGGATGGAGTCTATTCAAAAGGAATATAATGCGCTGTCGGAGGCCTATCAAATCCTTTCATCAGCGGGCTCAACGCGAGGACGTAAAGCTAAGATTCCGACACTTCAGGAAATGATGGGATCCGAAGTGAAGGTGAAAACAGGTCGTCGCGGACGTCCGCCGGGTGCGAAAAATAAGCCCGGCGCTAAAAAGCCCGGTCCCAAGCCTTCAGCAGCTAAGTCGGTTTCGGTTAAGCCTGCAGCGGCGGTTGCAGAGAAAGCTGTAAAGCCTGAAGTAAAAGTACCGGCAGCTAAGGCTCCGTCAAAAGCGTCCAAGCCCAGCAAATCAGCCAAGCCTGCCAAATCTGTTAAGCCGACAGTTGTCAAAGCTGCTGCGAAGCCTGCAGCAAAGCCTGCAGCCAAGCCTGTCGCGAAGAAACCTGCAAAAGCGCCCAAAGGAAAGCGCACGCGCATTCCAAACCTTGCTGAAAAAATTCAGGATTTAGTATCTAAATCAGGTCGTTTCACTACGAATTCAGTGATTACCGATAAATTGGCCAGCCTTTATCCGGGCAAATCACGTTCTGATTTAGGTAAATATATCTCTGTTATTCTTGCGAATATGAAGGCCCGTAAGGAACTGGCGGTGGTAACACAAGACGCCAAGGGAAATAAAATGCGCTCCGGCCTTTGGGGATTGCCGACATGGTTTGAAGGCACGAAACCGAAAGTTGAGTTTTTGAAATAAACAATCAAAAGGAGCCCTTTTAAGGGCTCTTTTTTCAGTTGAATTTTGGTTGAATAGACCAACATCATATGACACTTGAAAAGGAACTAACGCTCACACTTGAGCAAGCTGCGCAGCCTGATTTGCTTTTGCAAATGCTGTCGTCGCAAGTCGATCAGAAGTTTCATCCGTTTACTTATCGTATTCTGCGACGTTCAATCGATGCACGCGGAAGGGTAGTAAAATGGAATTATAAGATTCGTGTCTATCCTAAGGGCATTAATCCTGAGCCGGAATTTACTCCCAGAGAATTCCTGAATGTAGATAACGAAAGAAGAGTGGTCATCGTGGGAGCCGGTCCTGCCGGTCTATTTGCTGCGTTGAAATTGATTGAGGCGGGCGTAAAGCCAATCATTGTTGAACGAGGAAAAGATGTGAGGGCCCGCAGGCGTGACTTGGCGGCTATACACAAAGAGCATATCGTAAATCCCGATTCCAATTATTGTTTTGGAGAGGGTGGGGCAGGAACGTATTCCGATGGAAAACTTTATACACGCAGCACCAAGCGCGGCGACGTGCGCAGTATTTTAGAGACGCTCGTCCAGTTTGGTGCTTCAACCGACATCTTAATTGATGCTCATCCGCACATCGGCACCAATAAGCTCCCCGGAATCATCGCCGCCATGCGCGAAAGGATCATCGCTTGCGGTGGCGAGGTGCATTTTCAAAGTCGGGTTGATGATATAATCGTAGAGGGGGCCACTATAGCTGCACTTCGGCTTGCAGATGGTCGTCTTATTTCCGGTGATGCTTATATACTGGCAACCGGGCACAGTGCACGCGATATTTATGAACTATTATATAAGCGACAAATCGCTCTGGAGTTCAAGCCGTTTGCCATGGGGGTAAGGGCTGAGCATCCGCAAGCGCTGATTGATTCCAATCAATACCATTGTCAAACGAGGCCGGATTCGCTGCCCGCGGCGAGCTACAGTTTAGTGCATCAAGTGGGAGGATTGGGCGTTTATTCGTTTTGCATGTGTCCCGGTGGAATCATTGCTCCATGTGCTACCTCCCCGGGAGAGGTTGTCACCAACGGCTGGTCCCCCAGTAAGCGCAATAATCCCTGGGCCAACAGCGGAATTGTTGTCCCGGTTCATTGGGAGCATTTGGGATCCTTTCAGCAGCATGGTGTACTGGGCGGAATGTACTTTCAGCGTGCGCTGGAGCAGGCGTGCCATGCCGCTGCGGGCTCAACACAAGCGGCACCGGCTCAGCGCCTGAGTGATTTTATTGAGCATCGCCTATCAGCGACGTTGCCTAAAACTTCCTATCAGCCGGGCGTTGTTTCCTGCAATCTCCATGAATTACTGCCGGAACATATCGGGTATCATCTGCATGAAGGTTTCAAGGCCTTCGGTAAGAAGATGAGGGGGTATGTATCGGATGAGGCTGTGATTGTGGGGCCCGAGAGCCGAACGTCTTCGCCGGTGCGGATACCTCGCGATACTGAGCATCTTCACCACACACAACTGGTCAATCTCTATCCCTGCGCTGAAGGGGGAGGCTATGCCGGAGGAATTGTAAGCGCAGCAATGGACGGAGAGCGGGTTGCGCTGGCCGCGGCTGCCCGTCTTCTGGCCTGAATGAATAGGCAGGTGTTAAAGTTTTGCCTTAAATGCGTTCAAAATCAAACATATTGTTCTACATTTACGTTCAAGGAGAAGTTTGAGGTCATGGAAAATCGGTTGCTGAAATACGTGCTGGTCGTTGTTGTCATGCTTTGCAGCTGTCCTGTGTGGGCGCAAAACGACATAGCTCACGTCTTTGGTCAATTAAAGGACCAGACGACCAAGAAAAAGCTCGAAGGCGTTACGGTGCAAGTTTTCAAAGACGGAATGGTCTTCGACTCCTACAATGCCGGTACATCGGGTAAATATGATTTCAAGTTACCACTAGGATTTACCTACGACATCAAATTTTCAAAAGGCACAGAATACCTGGCTAAAGTCATTCGCATCGATACGCGAAACATTCCGGAAGAAGATCGCTATGGCGGTTTCGATATGAATGTTGACGGTACGCTATTCCCCTATCGTCAAGGATTTAATACTGATTTATTGAGGGAGCCACTTGCGAAGGCTAGCTACAATCCGTCGGAAGATGGGCTATCGTTCGATTTTGCCTACAGCGAGCAAAAGGCCAAGGAGATTGATGCGGAGTTCAAGCGATTGGATGATATTGAGAAGAATCTGGCGAAGTTGAAAGCGGATTTCGACAAGTTCGTGAAGGATGGTGATCAGAAGGTGCTGGAGAAAAAATATGCCGATGCCATCACCAACTACCGAGGTGCATTGGGAATCTTCCCGGATGATGCCGGAGTGAAAACAAAGTTGGCCGATGCGCAGGCAAAGCTTGACGAAGAGAATGCCAACAAAGATCTGGAGGCACGTTACAAGAAGTTGATTGAAGAAGGAGATGCGTTGTTTGAACAGAAGAAGTATACCGACGCACGCACTAAGTTCACGCAAGCGAAGGATTTGAAGAACCAGGCCTACGAAAAGGAAATGCTTCACAAAATTGAGCTCGCCATCGCCGATGGTCAGAATCGAGGCATTTACAATGCGTTGATCGAAGATGCGGACAAAAAATTCAACAATAAAGATTTTGCTGTTTCAATCGAAAAGTACAAAGAGGCTTCAAAGCTTTATCCAACCGAGAGTTATCCGAAGGATCAGATTTTAAAGGCGGAGTCTGCATTGAAAGATATGCTGGCATTGGAGTCTGAGCGGATGCGTATTGAAAAGGAGTATCAGGATAAGCTGGCCTTGGGCGCGCGCAGCACGGACGAAGACAAACTCGAGCAAGCGATCATGCATTATCGCGCAGCATCGGAGTTGAAACCGCTGGAGCAATTTCCAAAGGATAAAATAGCAGAGCTCGAGGCGTTGATTGTGCAGCGCAAGGCACAGAAAGATTTGGATGATGCCAATGCTGCGGCTAACGCTGAACGCGAGCGCATTGAGAAGGAATACAATGACATTGTTGTAGTGGCCGATGCACTTTTCACGGAACAAAAATTGGCCGAGGCCAGAGAGCGCTATGAAGCTGCGTTGGTAGTTAAGCCGGAAGCGCAATATCCTAAATCAAAGATTGAAACCATTGATTTACTGCTTGCGCAAATGGCCGAAAACGATGCCAATGCTGCCAAAGCCTTGGCCGACTCGCTGGCCGCTATGGCAGAGGCAGAGCGGTTGGAAGCCGAACGACGATTGGCTGAATTACTGGAGCAGGAAAGACTGGATGCAGAGCGCAAACAGCGCGAGTTAGAAGAGGCACGATTGGCGGCCGAAGCCAAGCTCCGTGCTAAGAAGCGCAATTGGGATAGTAACGTAGACATTGAGGCCGAGGATCAGGTGGAACGCTATTATCGTGAAGCGGCAGAAAAGGAGTACGCCAACAAAAAGCGCATGAAGGAGCAGGAGATTCAAGACTACGTGGCTTTCTTCGAGCAGAAGAATAAGGATTCCGACGTGCTCGTTTCAATTAACCGGGAACGAACGCGTTCTCAATTTGAAACACAATCTGAATTACTCAATATCGGTGCGAGTATTCAAAACGCAGCAATTGCCGATAATGAGCGCAAGAAAAAGGAGAATGGCAAGGAGCAGACAGAGGCAGAGAAGCGAGCGGATTTGCGTATCAAAGACAGTCAGGAAAAGGTTGCCAAGAAGCAAGAGTTTCAGGAGTCGGTGAAACAGACCGATCGTTATCGCAAATTGAACATCGATAAAAATGAGGCGACCTTTGAACGGGTTCAAAAGAATAATGAGGATTTTGCTCGCAAGGGTGATACAGGCAGAGCTGAAAATGTGATGAAGACGGAGGTAACGCGTCAACGTCAATCCTCGGTAGGCGATACCGGTGAACAGCGTCGCAAGCAGAAGGCTACACAAGTGGAAGTCAAGCGTAATGAGGTGGCCATTCAAAATCGTGACGAGCGCCAGGCTTCAGACCAACGCATCACGAATACACAACTGAAGATTGATCAGCGGAAGAGCGATGCAGAGGATTTTGTGCAAGGAAAGGATATTGAAACGCGCGAGAATGCCATTGAGGTTGAACGCAAAAAGCGTGATGAGGAATTTGCACAGAAGCAGCGCGAGAATAAATCATCCAACGAGCGTTACGAAGCGCGCAAAGAAGCATTCGAGAAAAATCCTGGAGAGCCACGCAAAGAAGAAGAATACAAGCAAGTGGCCGGCACAGAGCATCTCAAGCAAGGTGTTACCGAGAACTC
This sequence comes from Flavobacteriales bacterium, assembly GCA_046304755.1. Taxonomy (GTDB): domain Bacteria; phylum Bacteroidota; class Bacteroidia; order Flavobacteriales_D; family Sanyastnellaceae; genus JAIBBG01. The sequence goes on along the minus strand of JBKCDO010000285.1, from coordinate 17,171 downwards.
CTATAAGTTAGGTAATAAGATGGTGACGGAGCGTTTGGTGAAGATTGGGAATAAAGTCGACAAGTACAAGAAGGTTGTTTCTAAAACAGCCATTTATTATTTCCGCAACGGTACCAGTATCACCGAAGAAACCTGGAAGCAAGCCACCCTTGCAGAACCCGATTGATATGTCCAAACGCATCATCATTATCAATGGCCCTAACCTGAACTTACTAGGGAAACGTGAACCGGAGATATACGGAAATCAGGATTTTGAAACCTATTTCAGTCTTTTATCCAAGGTCTATGCGGAGGTGCGTCTGGAATATTATCATAGCAATGTCGAGGGCGAATTGATTAACAAGCTGCACGAGGTTGGTTTTTCGCATTATGCGATTATCCTCAATCCGGGAGGCTATACGCATACAAGCGTTGCGCTGGGCGATGCTATCGCCGCTATTCAAACTCCGGTAATCGAAGTCCATATTTCCAATCTCTATCGTCGGGAGGAATTTCGGCATGTATCGTATACCGCAGCTCACTGTGCGGGAGTCATCAGCGGCTTCGGTTTGAATGGGTATGAACTAGCCCTGGAATATGCCGTAACGATGCTGGGAACTACTTGAAATCGCGCATCGCACTTTCCATCACACGGATCAGCAATTCAGCATCTTTGACTTGAAGTTGTTTTCCAATTCTCACTTTTTGACCGGAGTGACTGAAGCCAACTCGCTCTCCGCCGATGATCCAAAAACTGTCGTCCAGAAAGGCCAGAAAGGATGTTGGATCTCGTTTGATGAGGCCGAGTTTAAAGACGTTGGAATAAAGAAAGGTCTCTTGCTTACCGCGTTTCCCAATGGCATTTTGAAGGGTCATTTGTCCACGCTCAAGGCGCAGGATTTCTTTTCCCATTCTTCGCCATAGGAGGACTTTGAAAATGCGTACAAAAAAGAAAAGCCAAAGAGAACTGGCAATAATGAAGAATAGCTGTTCCGTTTTTTCCATTGAACTGAACGCATAATATAGAAATACACTTCCACAAAAAGCCCAGGCAAGTAGCCATGCAAAAAGCAATGCCTCTTGCCAGCGTTCAATGGATTGCGCAATTTCGACTGTAATGGATTCTTTGCTGCGCGTCACCTTGATGCGCTTTCCAATAAATTTAGGTTCAGATTGATTCATACACGTTCCAACACGGTTTGATACAGTTTCTCGTATTGCGGAAGAATTTTTTCCAGTGTAAAGTCTTCTGCCCGCTTACGCGCTTGTTGCTTGAATTTCGCCAGACGCTTTGCATCGCTCAGGAGATACACGCAGTTTTTGACCATGTCGTCAATGTCGCCAACGTCGCTCATCATGCCGGTGACGCCGTGGCGATTGACTTCCGGAAGACCACCCGTATTGGTGGAAATCACAGGCACACCTGCTGCCATGGATTCCAATGCTGCAAGTCCGAAACTTTCAGACTCTGAGGGAAGCATAAATAGATCTCCGATACCGAGGAGTTCCAGTGGTTGTTTGAGATTACCTACGAAGGTCACGTGCTCGGAGATGCCAAGTTCTCGGCACTTCTGTTCAGCGCGCGTGCGCTCAGGGCCATCGCCAAGTAGGATGAGTTTCGAAGGAACAGCGAGTTGCACTTTGGCAAATACTTCAACGATATCGAGGATGCGTTTCACCGGGCGGAAATTCGACATGTGAATGATGATTTTTTCATCTTCTGACGCGTATTCACGTCTGAGCTCGCGACAATTTTCCGGCGGACGATGATCAGCGTTCAGGAAGTTCGGTATGACCTCGATTTCCTGATTGATACCAAAGAGTTTGTAGGTGTCGTTTTTCAGGCTTTGTGAAACCGCGGAAACGGCATCACTTTGATTGATGGCAAAAGAAATCACCGGCTCGAAGGAGGCATCCTTACCCAGAAGAGTTATGTCGGTTCCATGCAACGTTGTGATAACCGGCAAATGAATGCCTTCACGCGCCAATACCATTTTCGCGGTAATGGCAGCAGAGGCGTGAGGAATAGCGTAATGCACATGCATCAGGTCGAGATTTTCATACTTGACCACATCCACCATTTTACTGGCTAGCACTGACTCATAAGGAGGATAGAAAAAAAGTGGATAATCACTCACATTCACCTCGTGGTAGCGAATGCGCTTGTGCGCTGCGCCCAGTCTTACGGGTTGCGAGTAGGTGATGAAATGAATTTCGTGACCTTGGTCGGCAAGCGCCTTACCAAGTTCGGTGGCCACAACGCCACTACCCCCATAGGTTGGGTAACACACAATTCCGATTTTTAGCATGCGCTGCATGGTTTGACAAAAGTAATGAAACAGCTAAGCGTTGATAGAGTTCTTGCAACACACGCGATGGATATCAGATGAACTCAATGTGACCGAAAGATGTCCTCAGTGTGAGGTCGTAATCCTCCGCGACAGGTTCATAACTCGCGGTTTTGGTGCCGACGAAATTTGAAACGCGCCATTACATTCGACTCGTGCCGAAGGGTGGATGAAGGAGTGATCAACGGATCCAAACTAACAAACCTATACAACCAACGATTATGGCAGTTGCAAAGAAGACTACAGCATCACGCAGGAAGCCTGTTGCAGTGAAAGACACCAAAGTAGTATCGATTCAATCGGGAAGCGATGCGGAGGGCGCGGCAAAAGTTCAGAAAGTTTATGTCATTGACACATCTGTCCTCTTACACGATCACAATTGCATTAACAGTTTTGAAGACAATCGAATTGCCATTCCGATCACGGTACTGGAGGAGCTCGATAAATTCAAGGTCGGAAATGACATCAAGAATTTTGAAGCCAGAGAGTGCATTCGCATCATCGATCGTCTATCTGAAGAGCATACACTCCAAGATTGGATTCCATTGGAAAACGGTTTGGGCGGAACAATGCGCATTATTCTCAATGCCAATGATGATAGCACCAAGAATGCCGAGTCCATTTTCGAATCACGCAAGAATGACCACAAGATTTTAAATGCGGCGTTGAAGCTTCAAGAAGATGAACCCAAGTGCAAGGTTATACTGGTGACGAAGGATATTAATCTTCGACTTAAGGCCAAAGCACTCAACCTTCCTGCAGAAGATTTCAAGACCGGTAAGGTGAAGGAGGCGATGATTATGTACAGCGGGAAGTCGACAATCGAAGGACTCGACTCTGAGGTTATTCGCCGTCTTTATCAGGATGGCCGAAGCATCGATACGGATGTGCTGGGTAAGGATAAGCAAAACAACCACTTCTATATTTTGAAGAATTGCACGTCTTCCGCGCTGGCTTATTTCAGTTCGAAGGCACAGGAAATAGAGCGTGTCGATAAGGTGTATGCCTACGGTATAAAGCCGAAGAATGCAGAGCAAGCGTTTGCCATGCACGCTATCTTGAATCCGAATATTCGGTTGGTAACCATCTCGGGAGTAGCCGGAACCGGCAAAACACTTCTCGCACTCGCAGGCGCATTGGAGATGAAAAATCAATACGATCAGATTTATCTCGCTCGTCCGATTGTGCCACTGAGCAACAAGGAAATCGGTTATTTACCCGGCGATGCAGAAGAGAAGGTGAATCCCTATATGCAGCCCTTGTGGGATAATTTAAGCTTCATCAAAAATCAATTCTCGGATAATGAGAAGAAGCGTAAGATTATCGAGGAGTTGCAAGCGCAAGGAAAGATTACCATTTGTCCTCTGGCGTTTATCCGTGGTCGCAGTTTATCTAATTGCATTTTCATTATCGATGAAGCACAAAACCTCACGCCGCATGAAGTGAAGACCATTATCACGCGTGCCGGTGAAAACACGAAGGTGATTTTGACGGGTGATGTGCGTCAAATTGATACGCCATATCTCGATGAGCAATCCAACGGAATGTCTTATGTAATCGAACGCTTGAAAGGTCAGGATTTGTATTGTCACGTAACTCTCGAACGCGGTGAGCGCAGCGAGTTGGCTAACCTAGCCAATGAGTTGTTATAACTCGAGTTTACGTCCTCTCCAGAGCCAGGGCTTCCAAATGCGCGTGTTGCGTTTCCAAAACAGCAGCACGAGATAAGCCAGCACGGGAGAGCCGAACGTGAGAAAGGAGAGGTAAATGAAGGAGAGTCGAACCTGAAGCGTTTTGACACCCATGTAGTCCGCGATGCCGGCGCAGATGCCGAACAATTGCTTTTCGAGGAGTGCGTGTATGCGTTTCATGTGTTTGTAGAGTTCAACAACTGATGGCCAACGGCGCAATTCAGACATTTTTCGTTGGTGCAATATACGGTGTAAAGTTGGATGAGCGACTGTGAGTCGCCGGCGTTTTGCGCGTGAACTCCCTCAGCGGTCCATTTGCGGATAATCACATTGTCCTCGGCACCGATACTCTCTAAATTGGAAATGGCCTTTTCAATCATGCGCGGGTCCTGATGGAATTTTCCAAAAGCGAATTGCAGTCGGCATGCCGCATTGATAATGATGGTTTCGGCCGATGACTTGCCGAGCATGCCGTTGGTGGGTTTAGCAAATGGTTTGTCGAACGCATAATGTGTGTCCCAATATGGATTGACGGGTTGTCGCAGCCAGGTGGTAATCTCTTTGGCGCTTCCATGCAGCATCGCAGTGGTAAGATGTTCAGAAGCACACAGGGCTGTGGCGATTTGAGCCAGACGAATGCACGGAGAGTTTTGTGGTCGAATGCGTCCCAAGTTCCAACAGGATGCCTCGATTGGTTTTAATCCGTATTTGAGTTGAAGAATACGATACTCTTTTCGAAGAGAGTCAGCATAGGAGGATTCATAGTTCTTTTCGAGCATGCCGGCTTGACCAAACAGCAGTGCTTCAATTTGCATGGGATCGGATTGATGCCGAGAGATGATGGTGTATGGAATTGAATCGGCCAAAAGCGCCATTGCACCGGCGTTGGATTTAAATCCGAAGGCCTTGAAAAATTCGCGCAATGTTATTTGCGCCCAGTTGCCTTTGTTTAATTCCAATTCGGTGATGATGTTGCTCACGCGCTCTTGCAGTCGTTCCACGAGCATTGAGGCTTTTACATTTTCCCAGATGACAGGGTCAACGCGCGCTGATTTTTTTTCACACGGAATCCATTCAAACTGTTGCAGCCAACGGTGATAGGTTGCTACAAAATCGGGCTGGATGTAGTTGTTGATCGCCAGCACAGGTAAATCGTTGGGTTGGTTCAGGTAGATCTCGCGGTCGTGCTGAAGCACAACATGCAGGATAACATATTTATAATGGTCGTCATCCTGGTGGCCATGCCTGAGCCAATCGGAAGATTTCAGGTGTATTTCAACATGACCATTCCAGAGTGTTCCATCGATGCGGATTTGTGCATGCAAGAAGTCCGGACCGCCATGTCGGTTATGTGTTCCCGGATGAATTACTTCCACCTTTTGTCCGGAAGCTGCCATAAAATCGGTCGAAACAAACCGTTGAAACTTCCAGACATATTGGATGAAGTCCTCACTAATTTTAGTCATGCGCTCGTTGATTGTTGCAGGTACATTTGTCATGTTCAAAAGGATTTTAAGATGAAAAAAACAGGTTTTTTATTGGTTGCTCTGGCCCTGTTGGCTGTCGGCTGCGGAAAGCGCGAGGTGCGCAAATCAGCAACATTGAATCTCGATTTGGAGGTTGAAGCCAACACAGATTCGGCATTAACCTTTCAATCGGCGGGTATTCTTCGCACACTCACCAACGCGGGCATTGCGGAGGTAAAGGACGATATCTCCCGTTATGAGCTTCAGAGCATAAAATATTCCCTATGGGAATTGTATGGCAACGATTCTTGTGAATTCAGCGGTTCGCTGGGTATTCGCAAGATTGGAGATGCCGCATCAACGGTATATTATTCCTATAACAATTTTGATTTCGAGCCATTGCAGGAAAAAATTGCTATTCCATTTAGTGATGCCGAGAAGCAGCGGATTCAGGATTTCCTGCTTTCAGGTAATGGATTGGAGTTTGTGCTCGAGGGAAATCTATCGCACAAGCCGATTCATTTTGTGATGAACATTGAATTGAATGTGGACGCGCTTGCAGAGAAGTAATAGAGTTCGATGTAATGGCTGACGCAAGGAAACTCCTCCTCTAAATGATGGGCTGTTTAAACGCTCGCGAGAAGTTTTTGGCTAAACTTGCGACATGCGTAATCACATCTTTTTACTGTTCTTTCTTTTTGTCTTATCCACTGTAACGGCTCAAGCACAGCAGGCCGACACGACCATCGTTCAGACGTTTACTTGGGAAACGCAGAACAATCCCGCAACACCTTATGATTCTCCGGGTCGCAGGTGGTTTGACTTTCCTTCTTCGGATAATGGAGTGGAGTATCAGAAGATTCTGATGTATTACAACTTGAAGTGCTTTGAAGATGGCACTGCCGGTGGGTTAGGTTATCCTTGTGGTGAGTGGGATTATTTGACCTACACCTATTTGTATGATCACACGGGTGTCATTGATAGCACGCTGGCTGAGCATCCGCGCTATTTTGTGAATAATGCGAATTTTGATTCCGTAGCGTTGACCAGCCAGCCGGTGTTTCTGCAGCGCTCTTTTGATCAAACGATTACAGTGGTGGATAATGTTGTTTCTAGTTCACCTCACTTCTTGGGTAATGAAAGTACCGGGCAGTCGGGTAGCTGGTTTTCCGGAATGACGGGTCAATCGGTTTTTCTATATCGAACGGCAGAGTTAGCCGCAGCAGGCTTGAATGCAGGCGCATCAGTGGGGTCGTTGGCGTTTTCGTTCGATAACGCCAATCAGACGTTAGAATTTTTGAAAGTCGAATTTGCATTTACTTCAGACACTGCTGTGACCGGGATGTATGATGGGCTTGTGTTTAGCACACTGTATGATGCACATACCACTATCGCAAGCAGCGGATGGCAAGATTTGGTTGCTAATGCCGCAATGCTGTGGGACGGAAATTCCTCGCTGGTATTGCGTGTGAGTTTTACCCAAAGTGAATTGCCTTCTGCGCTAATGGCTCAAGCCGAGTCAACCGCTTATACATCGTCGTGCTCGCGCATGGGTAATGATCGTTATCTGCGCATGGATTGGCAAGATGAAGTGAAAGTTCCGGCAGCGGCGTTCGCGGCGGTGAGTGATGAAATCACGATCATGCTCTGGCAAAATGGAGATCCCATTATTCAACCTCAGAACGGAACAATCTTCGAGGGCGTGAATGCGCTTAATCAGCGAGTGTTAAATGTGCATTTGCCCTGGAGCAATGGCAATGTGTATTGGGATGCCGGTAATGATGGCGGATATGATCGCATCAATAAATTGGCTGCTGAAAGCAACTATGAAGGTGGTTGGAATCACTGGGCATTCACCAAAAATTGTTCAACGGGTTCCATGAAAATATACCTCAATGGTGTGTTGTGGCATTCGGGCACTAACCTCGACAACTTGATGCTCGACATTCAGCGTTTCAGTATCGGTGGCGCAACCGGCTGGTCAAACTTCTACAATGGCAGTGTGGACGAATTTGCAGTGTTCAATCGCGAATTGGATGCGGCAGTGATTTCCGATTGGATGCTGCGTGATTTGAATGCGGCTCACCCGAACTGGTCCGACTTGCAGGTGTACTACCAATTCAATGAGCTCGATGGTGAGCAGGTGTTGGATGCCAGTGGTCATGGGCATCACGCATGGGTGCATGGTAATGCGGGCCGAGTATTGTACGGTGGTGATGAGTTGTATCGCAATACGAATCCGGCTTCCGAAAGACCGATTCTTCGCCTTACAAGCGGCGAATTTACAACCCATACCGAGGCGCAAACGGTGACGGTTAATGAGGCCATTCCACCGGTGTCAATCGTTACCTATGATGTTGCGAATTACCTGCCTATTGCCACTCAAGTAGATTACGGTTGGGTAGCGGGAGAAACATATTCCATCGGTGCCAACGGCGATACGCTGAGCTTGACGCCTATTGCCGCTGAGTACACCCTGAACAATGAGACATTCAGCTATTGGCAAACACCATTTGAAATTGTGAATCGCTATGAACTCAATCGCTTCATTACACCTTACGGTATTCAGCTTGATCTTGGTCCGGATGGGTGGACATGGGTTGTGGATGTCACGGACTGGGCTCCTCTCTTGCGGGATTCAGTAGAACTCGAGTCAGGCAACTGGCAAGAGTTGTTGGATATGAAGTTTGTCTTTATTGAAGGCACTCCTGCACGCGATGTTGTGCGTGTGGAGCGTGTGTGGGATACCAATCAGGGATTGAGCAATTTCGACAATGTAGTTCAGACCAAAACGATAGCAAAGAATCCCGGCGAGGCTATGTGGAAGTTGATGTCGACCACAACAGGTCACCAGTTTGATAATCCACCGAACTGTGCTGAATTCTGCAACAACCAACAAAGCCTTGAAGTGAACAATCAGCCAATCGCACAGTGGGAAATCATGCAGGAATGTGCAGACAATCCGCTATACCCGCAAGGAGGCACGTGGATTTTCGATCGTGCCGGCTGGTGTCCCGGAATGAATTCGACAACCAAAGAAATAGAGCTGACGCCGTATGTTGGGCAAGCCGATACGTTCACTGTCGACTACGATATTACGTTCAATGACTATGGCAATTATGTCCACTTTACTACACTGATTGGATATGGTCATGCCAATCACGCGCACGATGCGGAGATTGATCGTATTACCGCGCCGAGTGCGGAAAAAATTTACAGCAGAAGCAATCCGATTTGTGATAACCCGCGTTTCATCCTGCGCAATCTGGGTTCTTCTCCACTCACTCAGCTGACGATCTACTATGGTATTGTTGGCGGACAGGAAGAATCGTTTGAGTGGACGGGAAATCTGGCCTTTTTGGAGCGCGAGGAAGTGGAACTCACTTACAGCGATACGTTGTTGTGGAGCAGTGAAAATGCCTCTACTGAGCGTTTTTATATTCGTCTGGGCGAAAGCGCCGACGGTGCGGATGAAAACGCAACAAACAATTATGCTGAGTCTGTTTTCCGTCGTCCACCGACCTACAGTTATACCAATTTGGATGACAACAGGATGATCATTTTGTTGCGTACGAATAATTTTTACAATGAGACTTCTTACACGCTCTACAATCAGTTTGATGAGGTGGTGTTTGAACGGGATGATTTCACCGAGGCCAATACACTTTACCGCGATACCATTGCACTGAATGCCGGCTGTTATACCTTTCATCTGAAAGACTCCGATGATGATGGCCTTGATTTTTTTGCCAATAACGATGGCTCCGGCTATTGCAAACTGGACCGTGTAAGCGGCATCGATTTCGAGAGCTTCGAGCGTGATTTCGGTAAGGAAATCATTCATCGTTTTCATTTCGCAACCAATCTCATTAATGGAGTTGATGAGCAGCCGTCTTCCATGGTGAAAGCTGTGATTTATCCAAACCCTGCCGTGAATGCAGTTCGCATTGAAACCAAAGGCCTAGATCGCAGTTTATCGTATGCGGTGACAGATGCTTTGGGGAAGATTCACCAAACGGGAAACCTTCGTCGAAAAAATGTGTATGAAAGTTTGGAGTTGGATGTACAAGAATTGCCAAAAGGTCTTTATTTTGTAAAACTTCACGACGGACTTCGTTACTGCACCGTGAAATTCATCAAGCAATAGAGCAATGCCGCATATCCTAAGGGCCCACATACAAAAGCAAATAGCGCTTTCAAGCATTGAGTTTGAGGCGATCTTTCGTGTGATGCAGCGCAGGGTTTACCGTAAGAAGGAGTTGTTGCTCAAAGCCGGAGAGCCCGGTGAGTTTTATTTCTTCATCATCCAGGGTTGCTTGCGGACCTTCACTACCGATGATCGTGGCCAGGAGCACATTTTTCATTTGGCTTTTGAGGATTGGTGGGCTGCGGACTTATTCAGCTTCATCAATGGAGATTCCGCTTTTTTCAGTATTGAAGCGCTCGAGGACACAGAAGTGTTGGCTATCCACCGAGATGATTATGAAATCTTATTGACATCCTATCCCAAGTTCGAACGTTTCTTCCGCCTTCAGATGCAGAAGGCCTATGTAGCTTCTCAGCAGCGCACCATGGATATCATGTCCAAGAGTGCGGAGAAGCGCTATGTGGAACTCATGAAAAGCAATCCACAAATGGAATTGCGCGTTGCTCAACATCACATTGCCTCATTCTTGGGTATCACTCCTGAGGCACTCAGCCGCATTAAGCGCGGCTTGATTGAGAAACGTCGTGCCTCACTCTGACTTGAATCAGTTTTTCCCTGTGATTTAACGCGCACTTTCGTGGCGGTTAGTTTTGATTGATTAAGGGATTTAATTTTTACAAGTCACATGAAACTCCCGCAGCGTGTTCACCCGGCTGCGGGATTTTTATTGTCTAAGGGGCTCGCCGGGGAATTCCATATTCAGGTGTTCAAACTTGATTTTATTTGAAAACTTGCTGAACATCAAGAATTCACTATTTTCGTCTCGATAAAAAAGACCGATTCCTTAAAAAAACCTGTATGAAAATTGCTAAACCATTAATTACCACTGTTTTGTCTTTGATGTTCGCCGTTGTTTCGTGGTCTCAGGCCACCAAAAAGGCCGACCAGCAATTCGACAACCGCGGTTATTACGAAGCAGCTAAGTTGTACAAAACGGCTGAGCCTGCAACCAAATCATTGGATGACAAGGCACGCATCTTCTTCCGTTTGGGAGAGTGTTATCGATTGGTTTCAGATCCAAAGGAAAGTGAGCAGTGGTACAAAAAGGCCATAGACGCTCAATATTATAAGATTAATTCCGAGGTTCATTACAGCTATGGGCTGAGCCTTATTGAATTGGGCCGTTGGGAAGATGCAATTGTTCAATTTAATAAGTATGTGGTAATCTCAGAGAAGGAGACTGATAAGGATAAGGCAAAGGCCAAGATTGACAAGGCTAAGGCAAGTATCAAATCAGCTCAAGATGCAGCATCAAAAAAGAATGCAAAAGTTAAAATTACAGTTGAGAATGTGGTTGAGTTGAATTCTGAGTTTTTCGATTACGGTCTTGCTTACTCCGGTCCTACACAAATCGTATTTTCTTCAAGTCGTCAGGCATCAGCAGGTTCTTACCAAGATCCGATCACCGGCGAGAGCTTCATGGATTTGTTCACTTCAGATCAGGACAAAAAAGGAAAGTGGAGTTCGCCTCAGCCGCTGGCGGGCGCCATCAATACCATCAGCAATGAGGGTGCAGCTTGTTTCAGCAAAGATTTCAATGAAGTATTCTACACGTACTGTAAATATGAAAATGAGAAGGCTTGGTTTGCTTGTGATATCGCACGATGCACGAAGTCGCCCGATGGCAAATTCAATCAAATCAGCAATCTTAATGTGATTGACCGCAGTTTGAACGATACTTCGGTAGTCGGTCATCCGTTCATTACAGCAGACGGCAAATACTTGTTGTTTGCCTCAGACATGCCCGGTGGGAAGGGCGGTAAGGATATTTGGTACATCACCTACGATAAAAACAACACCTCTTGGTCAAAGCCTCAAAACCTTGGCGTGGTGAATACAAACGGCGATGAAATGTTCCCTTACATGGCTGCAGACGGGACGTTGTATTTCTCTTCGAACGGTCATGGCGGTCTAGGTGGATTAGATATTTTCAAAGCAGCCAAGGCCGGTGAGATGGGCTTCAATGCTCCGACAGCTTTGGAATATCCTATCAACACTTCTTCGAATGATTTTGCATTCGTAATGGAAATGAAGAAGGAAGGTGATAAGTCGTTCTCGGGATTCTTCACGTCGGATCGTCCGGGCGGAAAGGGCAAGGATGATATCTACCGCTTCACCGAACAAGCATTGGAGTTCTCGTTGGTAGGAACGGTATACGACAAAGACAGTGGTTCTCCTGTGGGCGGCGCTGAAATTACCTTGGTGGGCTCCAGCAATGCCGGTGATCCAATCAATTTGAAGTTGACTTCTGATGGCAATGGTGGTTTCAGTTTCGATAAGACGCAGATCAAATCGAACTATACCTACACCATTGATGTGCAGAAAGACAAGTATATCGGTACGGGTGACAAGCTGTCGACTGTTGGTTTGAGCGCATCAACCAATTTCGCGCGTGAGTACTTCATTATTCCGATTCCGGATCCGACTTCACGTCAGGGTGGTATCGAAATGCCGGAAGTACGCTATGACTATGCGAAGAGCGCCCTTCAGGTGAACGCTGAGGTGAATTCGAAAGATTCTTTGAATTACCTCTACGACATCATGGTGCGCAATCCGAAGTTGGTAGTGCAGCTTGAAGCACACACCGATGCTCGCGGTAACGACAAAGACAACTTGACCCTTTCACAGGCGCGTGCGCAGGCTTGCGTGGATTACCTGGTAAAGGAAAAGGGCATCGATGCCAATCGCATTGTTGCTCTTGGTAAGGGAGAGGCTGAGCCACGTATCCTGAAAAAAGATATGGGCAGCATGAAGAAGGGAGATGAATTGACCGAAGCTTACATCAACAAGATGGCAAGCAAGGATCAGCAGGAAGTTGCACACCAGCTGAATCGTAGAACAGTATTCCGTGTATTGCGCACGGATTATGTTCCCGGTAAGTAGAACAATATTCAATTGAACGGGGGCGGGCCGAAAGGTTCCGCCCCCTTTATTTTATGATCATGAATGATTCAAGGTACACACTCAGAGGAGTATCGGCGCAAAAGGAAGATGTTCACGCTGCCATCAAGCATTTGGATAAGGGCCTATTTCCGAAAGCCTTTTGCAAGGTGGTGCCGGATTATTTGACGGGTAGTGAAGAGCATTGCATTGTGATGCATGCCGATGGTGCCGGAACGAAGTCCTCGCTGGCTTATATGTATTGGAAGGAAACAGGAGATTTAAGTGTTTGGAAGGGCATTGCGCAGGATGCGCTGGTGATGAACCTCGATGATTTGATGTGTGTTGGGGCGATTGACCACATTCTACTCAGCAGTACTATTGGAAGAAATAAGCGACTTATTCCCGGGGAAGTGGTGAGTGCCATTATTCGCGGAACGCAGGAGTTGGCCGATGAGTTGACCGCTATGGGTATTCAGGTGACCGTTACCGGCGGAGAGACGGCGGATGTCGGTGATCTGGTGCGTACGGTGATTGTTGATTCCACGGTGGTGGCTCGGATCCGACGATCGGAGGTGATTGATAATAGCGGCATCGCGGCGGGTCAGGTAATTGTTGGATTCGCTTCCTACGGGCAGGCTACCTATGAAGGTGAGTACAACGGTGGCATGGGGAGCAACGGATTGACGAGCGCACGACATGACGTTTTCTATAAAAAACTCGCTGAGAAATACCCGGAGAGTTTTGATTCGGGAGTTCCTTCGGAGTTGGTGTATAGTGGTTCTTATGCGTTGACGGATATTGTGGAGGATGCACCCCTGGATGCAGGTCGTTTGGTGCTTTCACCCACTCGCACGTATTTGCCGTTGGTAAAATCCATTCTGAGTGAACTGCGATCACACGTTAAGGGTATGGTGCATTGCAGTGGGGGAGGACAAACGAAGGTGTTGCATTTCGCTGAAAATGTGCATGTGATTAAAGATAATCTGTTGCCGATACCACCGCTGTTCACGATGATTCAACAGGAATCTAAAACGGAGTGGAGTGAAATGTATCGGGTGTTCAATATGGGTCATCGCTTAGAAATTTACACCGATGAGCTAAGTGCAGCGCGTATGATTGAGATTGCGCGCGGTTTCCATATTGAGGCGCAAATCGTTGGTCGAGTGGAAGCGGCCAATAATAAGAAGCTGACGATTCGTTCGCAGCATGGAGAGTTTATTTACGAATCATAACGAAACAGGGAATGCAAGATTTGTTGGACCGCCTGGCGGCGATAGTTGATCGGCACAACGAGGTGGGTAAGATGATTACCGATCCTGACGTGATTTCCGATATGAAGCGTTATCCAACGCTGATGAAGGAGTACAAAGATTTAGGAGTTCTGGTGGACAAGTACCACGAGTACAAAAAAGTGAATGACGATTTGAAGGCGGCGCGCGAGATTCTATACTCAAATGAGGATCCTGATTTGAAGGAACTGGCGCAGGAGGAATTTGACACCCTCACACCGCTGAAGGAGAAGCTGGATGAGGAAGTAAAGTATATGCTGATTCCAAAAGATCCGGAGGACACCAAGAACTGCATCATGGAAATTCGCGCAGGTACCGGTGGAGACGAGGCTTCCATTTTCGCCGGTGACTTGTATCGCATGTACACGCGTTACATTCAGAACCAAGGCTGGAAGTATGAGGTCTTGAATCAGAATGAAGGAACGATGGGCGGGTTCAAGGAAATTTCGTTCGAGATTGTTGGAGCAGAAGTATATGGCACGTTGAAGTTTGAGAGTGGTGTGCATCGTGTTCAGCGCGTGCCGGAAACGGAAACGCAAGGACGTGTTCATACCAGCGCAGCAACTGTGGCGGTATTGCCGGAGGCAGAGGAATTTGATGTGATAATTAATCCTGCAGACATCAAGCGTGATACTTATCGCGCCAGTGGTGCGGGTGGACAGCACGTAAATAAAACCGAATCAGCGGTGCGCTTGACACACGTTCCAACGGGTGTTATTGTGGAATGTCAGGAGGGGCGCTCTCAGCACGAAAACACGGAGAAGGCGATGACCATGTTGCGCACGCGCATTTTTGAAGCTGAAGTCAATCGCCGTCAAGAAGAGCGCGCGCGCATGCGCAAGTCGCTTGTCAGCACGGGTGACCGCAGTGCGAAAATCCGCACCTACAACTATCCTCAAGGGCGTGTAACCGACCATCGTATCAATCTTACCCTGTACAATCTCGATGCAGTGATGAATGGAGAGGTGGTTGAAATCATTGAGGCGCTGAAGCTCGCCGAAAATACGGAAAAGCTCAAGGAAGGAAGCATGGCCTGATGGAGTTATCGGTCAGGCACATATCGGCCACAGACACGCATGAGTTACGACATCGTGTACTCTGGCCGCACCTCGCATCACCGGAGGTGTGTGTCATCGATATTGATGAACGTGAGGACGCCTTTCATGTCGGCGTATTTGCAGATGGAGTGCTAATTAGTATCGGATCTTTTTTCGCATTGCATTCACCGCGTTTGGAACAAGCATCGCAGTATCGATTGCGAGCGATGGCTACAGATCCGAAATTTCGCAGGCTTCACGCGGGCGACCGTTTAATCTCCTTTGCGCTGGAAGAATTGCGCAACAGAAATATTGAAGTTTTATGGTGTGACGCCCGCTTGGTCGCTGTGCCGTTCTATGAGCATCTGGGTTTTCAGAAGTCTGAAGATACCTATGAAGTACCCTTAATCGGCCCGCATCATTTCATGTGGAAGATGCTATAATCATGTGGCGTGCACGTGGGCAGCGTTTACATTTGCGCCACCTCAAAAAATATACTTATGCCTAGTATTTCGTCGAAAGCAGTGGCCATGCCGGCCTCACCAATCCGCAAGCTGGTTCCCTTTGCAGAAGCTGCTAAAAAGCAAGGACGCAAGGTTTATCATTTGAATATTGGTCAGCCGGATATTGAGACGCCTGAAGTGGTTCGCTCAAAAATGAAGGAGCTCGATCTGAAGGTTGTGGAGTACAGCAACAGCGATGGCATTGCGGCCTACCGCCAAGGCTTGACGAAATACTATGCGTCGAAGTCGATAGAGCTGACGCCGGAACAAATCATGGTCACTACCGGCGGAAGTGAAGCGCTGGTGTTTGCGTTCATGACTTGTTTCAATCCGGGTGATGAGGTGATTATTCCCGAGCCATTTTATGCGAATTATAATGGCTTTGCGGTTATGGCGGGAGTGAAGGTGATTCCTGTAATGAGCAGCATTGAAAACGGATTTGCCTTGCCGGCTATCGAAGCTTTCGAACAGTTGATTACAGAGCGTACCAAGGGAATATTGATTTGCAATCCGGGTAATCCAACGGGCTATCTCTACAGTAAGTCGGAGCTTGAGCAATTGCGTGACATTGCGGTAAAGCATGATTTGTATTTAATGGCCGATGAAGTTTACCGCGAGTTTGCATATGACGGCGCAACCCCTCATAGCATCATGAATCTGGAAGGATTGGATCAGCACGCCATCATGATTGATAGCGTGAGCAAGCGCTACAGCATGTGCGGTGCGCGCATTGGTGCGTTGGTCACACGCAACAAGGAAGTGATGGCGGCCGCCATGAAGTTTGCACAAGCGCGCCTTTCACCACCGACGTTTGGTCAGATGGCTTCTCTTTATGCGCTAGAAACGCCGCAGGCTTATTTCGATGGCGTGGTGGCAGAATATGTGGAGCGTCGCGATATTCTAATCGATGGATTGAACACGATTCCGGGTGTGATGTGCCCGAAGCCGAAGGGCGCGTTTTACTGCATTGCACAGCTGCCTATAGACGATAGCGATCGATTTTGCCAATGGATGCTGGAGGAATTTGAACACAACAATCAAACGGTGATGATGGCTCCTGCAACGGGATTCTATTCACGCCCGGAGCCGGGTAAGCAGCAGGTGAGATTGGCTTACGTGCTGAATAAAGAGTCGCTGCGAAACGCTGTTGAGGTATTGCGCGTAGCATTGAATGTCTATCCGGGTAGGACGATTTAATACGAGTTTAAAGCATAAAAAAAGGCTGCCCGTGGGCAGCCTTTTTTCAAACAAACCAAAATTAACGGGTGAACAATAGTTCACGCATTTTGGGGAGAGGCCAGGCCTCGTCTTCTGTAATGAGTTCAAGGTTGTCAGCCGCACTGCGCGCTACATCCATGAGTGGTTTTACTTTATTGCTGAATACCTCTGCTTGTTTTTCGATATCGAGCTTGGATGCTTTTGCGCGTTCAGCATTCATCTTATCCAGCGCATCTTTCAATGCATTGATTTCGGTCGAGATCTGCTTGATGATGTCGGTCTGCGTGCGTGACAAGTTTTTCGATTCGGCAGCGGAGAAGATTTCTTTCAAGCCCAGGACGTTGTCGATGAGCTTCGTCTGATAATCGAGTGCTGCCGGCAGAATATGGTTGACAGCGATATCGGTGGTTACGCGCGCTTCGATTTCACGCTTACGCACGTAGGTTTCTACTTCGATTTCATAACGTGCATGAATCTCTTCGTGTGTGAGCACGTTGAGTGCTTCAAACATCTTGTGCACGTCTTTGTTTTTCCACACTTTCAATGCACT
>JBKCDO010000284.1:0-5829 GCA_046304755.1 Flavobacteriales bacterium | reverse complement strand
GTTGTGGTTGGAGCAGCATTTGTCGCAATACAAAGGCACCGTGTTGGCAGTGACTCACGACCGTTACTTCCTGGATAATGTTGCGGGTTGGATCCTCGAGCTCGATCGCGGTGAGGGCATTCCATACCAGGGCAATTATTCTTCTTGGTTGGAACAAAAATCCAAGCGTTTGGCGCAGGAAGAGAAGCAGGAGAGTAAGCGCAGGAAGATTCTTGAGCGAGAGTTGGAATGGGTGCGCACAAATCCTAAAGGCCGTCACGCGAAAAACAAAGCGCGTTTACAGAACTACGATCGCATGATGAGTGAAGGGGAGAAGGAGAAGGAAGCGAAGTTGGAAATTCCGATTCCCAACGGTCCGCGCCTTGGGAATGATGTCATCGAGTTTACGGATGTTACCAAAGGCTTTGAAGACCGCCTCTTGATTGATCATTTGTCGTTCAAGTTGCCGCCTGCCGGAATCGTGGGGATTATCGGGCCGAACGGTGCCGGTAAGACGACGTTGTTCCGCATGATCATGAATGAAGAGCAGCCCGATGGCGGAAGTATCCGTATCGGTGAAACGGTGAAGATCGGATACGTGGATCAGCGCCACAAGGAAATTGATCCGGAGAAAAGTGTGTATGAAGTGATCAGCGGCGGCAACGAGGTGATTGAAGTAGGTGGTCAAACCATCAACTCACGCGCTTATTGCAGCAAGTTCAACTTCCAGGGAGCAGACCAGCAGAAGAAGGTTAGTGTGCTCTCCGGTGGTGAGCGCAATCGTCTGCATTTGGCCATGACCTTGAAGACTGAAGCCAACGTGCTGCTGCTGGATGAACCGACCAACGATATTGACGTGAATACCCTTCGTGCGCTGGAGGAAGGTATTCAAAATTTCGCCGGTTGCGCGGTGGTGATTAGCCACGACCGTTGGTTTCTCGACCGAATCTGTACGCACATTCTGGCCTTTGAAGGCGATTCAAATGTGTACTACTTCGAGGGAGATTTTAGCGAATACGAGGAGAATAAGAAGAAGCGCCTGGGAGATACCACACCCCATCGCATCAAGTACAAGAAGCTTGTGCGTTAATCGAAAGCGACAGGATAGATATTCACAAATTATGCGGAAGCACTGCGCAAACCTTGTTTAAGCGGTACTTTCGCACATGAATCATAACGAACTATGGAACTGATTGGAAGAGTAAAATTGATCCGTGACGAGCAGGCCTTCGCCAGTGGTTTTACCAAGCGCGAATTTGTCATTACCACGGAAGAACAATACCCACAAGACATTCAATTTGAATTGCTCAAAGAAAAGGGCAATTTGATCACATCGTATAAGCCCGGCGATCGCATCAAGGTGTTCTTTGATATCCGCGGACGCGAGTATCAAGGCAAATACTACAACTCGCTTGTATCGTGGAAATTGGAAACACAAGGCGCTGAAGCTACTGCTCCTGCAGGTGCTCCAATGCCGCCGCCGATGCCGCCTACAGCTGCTGAAATGGAAGATGATCTCCCATTTTAAGTAGCCCCTAACACAACTCATTTTGGAATTTACCGAACTCAACCTGCATACGGAGCTGCTCGAGGGCATTCTCTCGATGAACTACAACACAGCGACTCCAATCCAGGCGCAGAGTATCCCGATTATACTTTCGGGAAAAGACCTGATTGGCATTGCACAAACAGGTACCGGTAAAACGGCGGCGTTTGTGCTCCCTATTTTGAACATGATCATGGACAAGCCTGATCATGCCGGGACGCAAGCCCTCATTATTGTTCCTACACGAGAACTTGCTTTACAAATCGACCAAGCTGTTGAGGCCTATTCGTATTTCACCGGGACATCTTCAGTAGCCATCTATGGCGGCGGCGATGGGCAGGATTTTTATCAGGAGAAACTGGCTATTGTCAACGGTGTAGACATCATCATTGCTACGCCCGGTCGTTTGATATCACACATGAACGTAGGCCACGTGGATTTTTCTCGCTTGCGTTTTTTGATTTTGGATGAAGCCGATCGCATGCTCGATATGGGCTTTCAACCCGATTTGTTTCGCATCATTCGAGCGGTCAACGATAAGCGTCAAACACTGATGTTTTCGGCCACCATGCCTCAAGGCATCGCTCAATTGGCCAAGACGTTCATGCATGAACCGGAGCAGGTGAGTATCGCCATCTCCAAGCCTGCCGAAAAAGTGAAGCAAGGGGCTTACATCGTGCATGATACTCAGAAGCTATCGCTCATGCTGCACATCTTGAAAGATCCGGCAAGAGCAGATCAGTGCATCATCGTGTTTTGCTCACGTAAACACGCCGTGAGTGCCTTGCACCGCAAACTCGTGCAATCCGGCGTTCAAGCCGATCGCATTTCCAGTGATCTTGAACAAGAGCAGCGCGAAGAAGTGATGCGCAAATTCCGCAACAAGCAAATCAATGTGCTGGTGGCAACGGATGTGATTAGTCGCGGCATCGATGTCGACGGCATCGATATGGTCGTTAACTATGATGTTCCGCGCGATGCCGAAGATTATGTGCACCGCATTGGTCGCACAGCGCGCGCGCAACGCAGTGGTGAGGCGCTCACGCTCATTTCGCCCGATGATATGCGCGGATTTAAGCGTATTGAAAAGCTCATCGAACGCGAAATCGAAAAACTGCCACTTCCGGTATTCCTTGGTCCCGGTCCACAACTTACCGATACTCCGCCACCACGTCGCCATGGTCATGGAGGAGGAAATGGGGGTGGAAACGGGAAGAAACGCTTTTTCAAAAAGCGCAGCGGCGGCCCGCCCAGACAAGGTAATCCCAATTCTTAAAGCATCGTTCTTAGGTTCAGTCCTTTTGACTGTCTGCGCGTTTATAGTGCAGGCGTCGTGACCATCTGAGTGCAGGTTGTTCGGTGAGTGAATAAAAGAGTCGCGCAACAACTGTAGATCCAAGCAATACTGCAACAAAAGTCATCACCGCGCCCGAGAGTGTTTCAAGAACATTTCCTGCCAGAAAGCACAAGGCGCTAATGACCGGCCAGTGCATCAGGTAGAATGAATAACTGTATTCACCCAATGCACTGAGCAGGCGTGGTCCACGATGCACATGAGCGATGGTTAGCGAGGTGAGTGCCGCCATGATGCCAATCCAATAGCTATATCCATGTAGATATCCGTTGAGGTAGAAACAAACACCGGTGCTCAGCGCAAGCCATGCGAAATATTCTTTACGGGAAAAGATGTTTCGGTAATGGAAGTAGGTGATTAATCCCATCACGAATACCGGCAGCTGAAAGGGCAGTTTGGATTGTGCATAACCGGGACTCCATAAGGAGATGAACGAAGAGACTAAAATCAGCGACACAATCACCCTTCGTTTTTTGTCGGAAGCGCGATGCAAAAAGGGAAACAGCAGTCCGATGTAGACATAGTATTGCATCTCGACATACAACGTCCAGTAGACTTCATTGAGCCAGGGGACATTCACAATCGGTGCGGTGAGCGTAATGCTTGCCAACCATTGGTGAAGGAGTGTAATGGCATCTGTATGCAGCGCAAACCAGGAACTTATCGCAACGATGGTTGCCGAAACAATCAGCGGAGGCATGAGCCGAACGATACGTTTAGCCATGTACATCGGAAAGTCGTTCAACCGGTAATTTACTTTCTCCAATGCAAGCGGTATGACCACACCGCTGATGACGAAAAACACGTAAACGCCGAACTGTCCCAAATCAAGAACTTGATTGGTCAATGAAGAAAAGGGTGCGATCAGAAACGAAGCGTGAAACAGGCAAACCATCACTGCTGCCAGGGCCCGCAGGGCGTTTAGGATATCGATTGATTCGCCTTTGGCGGGTGTTTTTTCCAACGCCAATGGCAATTAGTTATTGAACGACAATAACGTCATCCAGGCGTCGGTTACTTTTTTATCCTGAAGTAATGCTTTCGCTTTCTTGTGGAGTTCTACCTCAAGCTCGGCGGCTTTTCCCTCGAACTCCATGAAGAGATCGGCTAGTTCGGTGAGTTTGTACTCATTCACTTCGGTTTCGTTGGGAAGACTTTCAACACCGGCCAGCTGCGCCAGTTCGTTACCGGTGAGGATGGTCGAGGTCTTGATATCAGCGGGCAGCGCATCGAACCCGATTCCGATTTGCGTCATGGGTTGGGGGAGTTGAAAGAGTCCTTTGTTGGCGCGGGTGTACCAATGACCGCCCATACGCGCTACTTGATCCATCTTGATCGGTGAAATTCGGCCTTCTTCATCCAAGATGGATTCAGCGACATGGATGCGCACGACTTCGCAGATGACCAGGTTGCCGGCGCCGCCCTGCGTTCCAAGGGCAACGACGTCATTGATTTTGCATTCGAATTGCACCGGGGCTTCTTTCACGCGGAATGGTTTCACAACATCCGAGGCGATGGGTGTAAGGCCGGTTTTTTCAAACTCACTGACTCCTGCGGGATATTCTGTGCTGGCCAGCGACATTTGCTCAACCATGTCGTAGTTGACAATGTTGATGACACATTCGCGGTGAGCAATGGCGTTCTCCAGCGTGTGTTTGGTTGTGTTATCGCGGCCGCGGCGAGCCGGTGAGAAGATCAGGATCGGCGGATTCGAACTAAAGACGTTGAAGAAGCTATAGGGCGCAAGGTTCGCACGTCCCTCTTGATCAATCGTACTGGCAAATGCGATGGGCCGCGGGCCAATAGCTCCCAGCAGGTATTGATGCAGTTTGGGCTGAGGAAGTTCTTTGGGGTCGAGAGATAGCATAGGTCTTGAACGAGCGTGATTATTTCGTGTTGAGGTCGTTGACGGCCTCCATGACTTTGTTTTTCAGTTCTTCTTTGAACGCCACAATGCGCTGTAACGTTGCCTGGTCGTGACTACCGATAATTTGTGCTGCCAGAATACCGGCATTGCGTGCTCCATTGAGGGCAACAGTGGCCACGGGAACTCCGGCCGGCATTTGCAAAATCGATAACACACTATCCCAGCCATCAATGGAGTTGGAAGATTTAATGGGAACACCAATCACGGGTAATGCGGAGAGGGAAGCTGTCATACCGGGCAAATGCGCGGCGCCGCCGGCTCCTGCAATAATGACCTTAATCCCACGGTCTGCCGCTTGAGTAGCGTATTCAAACATGCGCTCGGGTGTACGGTGCGCGCTGACAATCGTTAGTTCATAAGGCACTCCCAGAAGCTGAAGGGCTTCGGCTGCTTCCTGCATTACCGGCAAGTCGCTCTTACTGCCCATGATAATTCCGACCATGTTGTTTGGATTTGAGCGCGAAAATACGAAGAGGAGTGGCGAGTGGCGAATGGCGATTGGCGATTGGCGTGGTTCGGCTCCGCTCACCAACCGTGGCGAATGAAAAAGGCCCGCATTGATCTCTCAACGCAGGCCTTTTTTCATTAGTCATTTGTCCCCAGTCCCCAGTCCCCAGTCCCTACCTCACCACTTCCATCCTCTTCACCACACTCTCGCCTTGATACGTAGCGCGCACGAAGTAGATGCCGCCGGCAAGGCCGGTGACGTCGAACTCAGGTAGCCAGTTGCCGCTGTACACGTCGCGGCCGAGCATGTCGTAGATGTGTAGGTGGTCAGGCTGGTTATCGCCGTGGGCGAAGAACACGCGATCGCTGGTTGGGTTCGGCCAGAGTTCGAGCTGCATCGGCATGGCCGTCGTACCGCATGCTTTGGGTGTTGTTGCCAGTGAACGTAAACCGGAGTTTCCGCAGGCGTTCAACGAGCGCACGCGGACGTTGCCGCTTGTGCCGTTGCAGAGCACCGTGATGCTCGCTGTACCCTGACCACTCTGGATGACCCATCCCGTGGGGACAGTCCAGGTG
>JBKCDO010000283.1:0-8940 GCA_046304755.1 Flavobacteriales bacterium | reverse complement strand
CTCCTTGAACAGTGTCCGACACCGGATCGCCCGGAATTCGCATTCATTGGTCGCAGCAATGTGGGCAAGAGCAGTTTGATCAATATGCTCGTGAATAAGAAGAACCTGGCTAAAACTTCGGCTACACCGGGCAAAACCAGATTAATCAATCACTTCGATATTACCAGTAATCGCGGAGCATGGTACTTGGTTGACTTGCCGGGCTATGGTTACGCCAAGATCTCCCGCAGCGAACGCGAAAAATGGGAGACGATGATCGACCAATACATGAGCGATCGCGAAAACCTTCTCTGCACGTTTGTGCTCATCGATGTTCGCCATGAACCTCAGAAAATCGACCTCGAATTTTGCTTGAAGCTCGGACAGGAAGGAATGCCCTTCGCGCTGGTCTTCACCAAAGCCGATAAAGAGAAACCGGGCGCAGTGGAACGCAACGTCAACGCCTTCTGTGATAAACTTCTTGAACATTTCGCAGAGCTTCCCAACGTGTTCGTGACATCCGCGACAGAGCGCACAGGCCGCGAACGATTACTGGGTTTTATTGGGGAGAATTTGAAAGGGTAAATATCATTTTACGCAAAGAATCGCAAAGGGAGAATCACGCAAAGGAACGCAAAGAGGGTTTTTCACGCAAAGAATCGCAAAGGGAGAATCACGCAGAGACAACACTCTGTGGCAAGCCAAGCGACTGACTTCTCTGCGTGTATTTCCTTTGCGCGCTTTGCGTGAAAATCTCTTTGCGGGCTTTGCGTGAAAAAACCCTATTTGCGTAAAAATAAAAACTGAGCGAAATCTAGTCTACCTAAACCCCCTTCTCCAGCATCCACGCCCCGAGCAGTTCATTGAACCTTTGCGGATGTTCCATCATAGGAGCGTGACCACACTCATCAATCCAATAGAGCGAGGAATTCGTCAGTAGTTGGTGAAACTCCTCAGCTACTTCAGGAGGTGTGATGGTATCGTTTTTTCCCCAAATCAGACAAACGGGGAATTTCATGTGCGGTAACTCTTTGGCCATGTTGTGACGTATCGCCGATTTCGCCAAGGCAAGAATGCGCAGTACGCGGTTACGATCGTTGACGATTTCAAAACACTCATCAACCAATTCATCCGTCGCATGACGCGGATCGTAAAACGTGAGGCCTACCTTGTTGCGAATAAACTCCTTGTCTTCTCTTCGCGGAAAACTTGAACCAAAGGCATTCTCATACAAACCACTGCTGGCGGTCAGTGTTAATGAACGCACCTTCTCCGGATGTTCCTTGCAATAGACCAACGCCACATGCCCCCCCAGCGAATTCCCCAGCAAATTGACCTGATCAAAACGCTTGTACTCGATAAAATCACGCAGAAAATGGGCTAAGCTTTTCACGCCTGTTGTCAGCACAGGCATGGTGTACAACGGCAGCATCGGAATTACCACACGGTGTGTTTTAGAAAAATGCTCAATGACATCTTTGAAGTTGCTCAGCGCACCAAATAACCCGTGCAAAAGAATCAACGGTTCACCCGAGCCCTCCTCGATGTACCGAAATCCATTTTCTTCCTTCAACTGATAATTCATACTCTGCGTGTAACGGCGTTGTTGCGCGAAAGTAAAGGAAACGCAATCAACGGTTGTCGTGCAAGATGATGCATTCCGACTTCATCTCCAATACAGCAATTCGCAATCCATCAACAGCCATATGGTGATTCCTCCCACCAGCCCTAAACCGACCTTGATTGACACCGGAAAAACGCTCAACCGGGATGATTTTAGGTCATTTCTCAACCAAACCCGAAATTTCCTCCCACTTTCTACCACAGCGCCCTATACTCTATTTTTTATACTGCTTATCAGTAAATTACACCTTAAATACCGCACAGGGCCAACCCCTCTAAAAAGCTTCACTTTTCAACAAAACAACCAAAAATGACTCTAAGTGGTAAAAAGTGGTAATTGTTTTCTATTTTCGTACCCGCCAAGGCCACAAAAAAGAAGATGCTCAAACTCCTGGGAGAATATCCATGCAAGCTCGACAACAAGGGAAGATTCCTCTTTCCGGCGCGCCTGCGTAAGTCTCTCGAGGAAGTTATCCACCAGGGTTTGGTTATCAATCGCGACATCTACACCAAGTGCCTCGTGATTTACCCTTTACCCACGTGGGAGAAAATTTCAGCCGACCTCGAACGCATGAATCCGCACAATCGGAAACACGCTGAGTTCATCCGATTCTTCCTCAATGGTGCTACTGAACTTGAATTGGATTCTGTAGGACGTATCAATCTGCCATCGCATCTATTGGAGTACGCCGAGGTGGATTTGAAAAAGAACAACGAGCTGGTGCTCTGCGGTCTTGGACAAAAAATGGAATTGTGGAATAAAGAAACACGCGACAAGAAGTTTAGCGCTCCTGACTTCGACTTCATGCAACTGGCCGAAGAGGTGCAAAACGACTTGCGCAAAGAACCATAAGCTGCAGTGCATCGCGCACTGTGGCGACAACAAAGGATATGTCGAACCACAAAAAAGAAGACGGATACCACCGACCGGTGCTCC
The DNA here is from genome assembly GCA_046304755.1 of Flavobacteriales bacterium. Classification (GTDB taxonomy): domain Bacteria; phylum Bacteroidota; class Bacteroidia; order Flavobacteriales_D; family Sanyastnellaceae; genus JAIBBG01. Next base: position 6,401 of record JBKCDO010000283.1, on the reverse strand, counting down.
TGCAAGCTTCAATCGACAATCTGAACATCAAGCCCAATGGGGTTTATGTGGATGTAACCTTCGGTGGTGGAGGTCATTCCAAAGAAATTTTGAAAAAACTGGACAAGGGAGGAAGGTTAATCGCCTTCGATCAAGATCCGCAGGCGCAGGCCAATCGCATCGATGATCCTCGCTTCGAACTCGTCGATCAGAACTTTCGCTTTATCTCCAATTGGCTTCGCCTCTTGGGAGTACGCAAAGTGGATGGCATACTGGCCGACTTGGGCGTCAGCAGCCATCAGTTCGATAGCGAAGAACGCGGTTTCTCGATTCGCTTCGATGCACCACTCGACATGCGCATGGATATGCAACGCGCGATCAATGCCGCCGATGTCGTTAACACCTATGAGGAAGACAAACTCATCCGCGTGCTGCGTCACTATGGTGAATTGGAAAACGCACGTTCCATGGCGCGCTCGATTATTCAGGCACGACCGCTCTTTACGAGTGAAGACCTGAAACAAGCTGTGGCCAAACACTTGCCGCGCATGAAAGAACACAAAGTGCTAGCACAGCTCTTTCAAGCCCTACGCATCGAAGTGAACGATGAACTCGAAGTGCTGAAAACCTTCCTGCAACAAAGCGCGGAATTGCTTTCCGACGACGGCCGACTGGTAGTCATCAGCTACCACTCACTGGAAGACCGACTCGTCAAAGACTTCATGAAAACCGGAAACTTCGAAGGAACCCCGGTGAAGGATTTCTACGGAAACCTGCAACGCCCGCTAAAACCCTTGACCGGTAAACCGATTCTGCCGGATGAAGCAGAAATAGAATTGAATACCCGAGCACGCAGCGCCAAAATGCGTGTGGCAACGAAAGAAAACAACTAAACTAAATCGATGTGGGCCTAATCATCCCGCACCGCTTGGTTAACCTGAATTAATGAATCAATTGAGCGAAGAAAAGAATCCGCTGACCACGGATTCTGCTGCGGGAGCAGTCAACAGCCAACCACCAAAACCGAAGAAAAAGTCGGGCGGGGGAAATATCTTCCAACGTGTCCTCAGCGGTGAATTCCTCGTCCGCGATGGACTGGTGAAACACCTCTCCTTCTTGATCTTCCTAGTTGCTCTCTTCATCGCCAACATCGCCCTGGTGTACTATTTCGAAAACACCGCCCGCGAAAAAGTCAAACTCCAAAACGAACTCAATGAACTACGCTCACAGTACAATACGACCATGAGCGATTTGGAGAAAAGCAAACAACAAAGCAACGTCGCACAAGCCATTGAACAAATGGGGCTCAAAGAACTGCGCACACCACCGCAGGTGATTGACGTTGAAAACGGATTTTTTGACAACAAACCATCGGAAGAATGAACACCTCCGACAACATAAAGAACAGTCCTATCAACCAACCGCATGAACCGGCGCCGGCTGCAAAAGCATCGGCGACGGGTCAAGCGGCCGATAGCAAAAAACTGCACATCACCATGATCCACAACAAAGCGTGGATGGTGTTTGCGGGCCTTTGCCTGTTGGCCATTGCCATCGTCGTAAAGGTTTTCGTCATCCAACTTTTCCCCGACGAAAAAGCCCAACAACTCGCAGAGAACTTTACCTACAAGGTGCGCGAGATTCAGCCCGTGCGTGGCCAGATTTACTCCAGCGACGGAAGTCTGCTAGCCACCAGTATTCCCGAATACGAAATTCGCTGGGATGCGAAAGCACCCTATGATGAAGCCGAATATCAAAATCAACTCGACTCACTCTGCATCAGCTTCAACCAGCTCTTCGGTGATCGCTCCGTAGCCGAATACAAGGCCATTTTCAAAAAAGCAAAAAACGAAGGCAATCGCTACATCGAAATCATCGATCACGTTGATTACAACCAATTGCAAAAAGTCAAGAAGTTTCCATTCATCCGCAAAGGCACCATTCGCGGTGGATTTGTCTTTGAAGAAAAATTCATTCGCGATCAACCTTTCGGAACACTCGCCTCACGCACCATTGGTATGGAGCGCGCCGAAAACAAAGTTGGTATTGAACGCGATTATGACGAGCAATTACGTGGCAAAAAAGGCTCTCAGATGATGGAGAAAATCGCAGGCGGAATCTGGAAACCCATGAACAACGAGTTTGTGGAAGAGCCGGAACCGGGTGCTGACATTATTACCACTATCGACATTCACCTACAAGACGTAGCACATGCTGCACTGAAACGCAAACTCGAGGAAACAAATGCCGAGTGGGGTTGTGCAATCCTGATGGAAGTTCAGACTGGATTTGTGAAAGCAGTAGCCAATCTTTCGCGCAACAATCGCGAGGGCGAATTCAGCGAGCGACTCAACTACGCCATCAGCCAGAGCGTTGAACCGGGATCAACGATGAAACTCGCCTCACTTATGGCCTGCATGGATGAAGGCATGGTGAAGCTTGATGACAAAGTGGAAACCGGCAATGGTATGGTCACCTTCCATGGACGTACCATGAAGGACTCTAACTGGGATAAGGGTGGAAGCGGAACCATCACAGCAGAACAGGTTTTCGAGAAATCATCGAACGTTGGTACTGCTTTGCTCGTTAAGAAATCTTTCGGTGATAATCCTCAACGCTACCTCGACAAACTACACTCCTTTGGAATCGCTGAGCCACTGGGCATTTCACTCTCCGGTGAAGCTTCACCTCGGATGTACAAGACAACGAAGGACAACGGCTGGAGCGGACTGAGCCTTACACAAATGGCTATTGGCTATGAAACCACCTGCACGCCACTTCAAACGCTCGCGCTTTACAATGCCGTAGCTAATAACGGTGTGATGGTTCGTCCACAATTTGTACAAGAAATCCGTCGCAACGGACGCGTCATCGAACAGGCGCAGCCTGTTATCGTTCGTCAGAAGATTTGCAAGGATGAAACGCTGGCTCAATGCCGCAAGATGATGGAAGGTGTCACGGAAGAAGGAGGAACCGCAGGTCGTCTTTTCGAAAAATGTCCTTACAAAGTAGCCGGTAAAACAGGAACAGCTTGGTTACACGAAGATGGTGGCTATCAAGCCCACCACTACCGCGCATCGTTCGTTGGATATTTTCCTGCAGAGAATCCACGCTACTCCTGCATCGTTGTGGTGAATGATCCACGAGGAGCCTATTACGGAAGTGTCATCGCAGCCCCCGTATTCATGGAGCTAGCGGATAAAATCTACAGCACGGAGCTTGAGTTTCACGCGCCCGCTCAACTCGACAGTACAATGATGGTCGAGCATCAGTGGCCAACCATTAAGGGTGGGTCATCACATGAACTCAACACTTTGTTTTCAAGCCTGAAGATTCCGGCACAACATCAGCCCGACAACACCTGGATCAGCGCGATTAATGAAAACAAGTCGCTCGTGGTCACTCAGCGCGATGTGCAGGCCGGCATGGTTCCCAATGTGATCGGCATGGGACTTCAAGACGCATTATATCTGCTTGAATCCAACGGCATGCGCGTGAAAGTTATGGGCTACGGAACAGTGAAGCGACAAAGCGTTCCTGCCGGCACTGCTATTCAAACCAATCCAAATATCATCATCGAATTACTGTGAAGCTGCTCAAAGACATATTGTTTCGCTCCCGCATCCAACAAGTGTTTGGTTCTACGCATGTAGCCATTGAGCACATCACCATGGACTCGCGCGATGTGAAGCCCTTCAGTTTGTTTGTGGCAGTCACCGGTGTGACCGTGGATGGGCATGACTACATCGACAAAGCCATTGCATCCGGAGCTGTTGCGATAGTATGTGAAAAAATGCCGGACTATCCGACAGGCAGCATCACGTTTGTGCAGGTACAAAATTCTGCAGAGGCTCTAGGTTACATCGCTTCAAACTACTTCGATAATCCTAGTGAGAAAATTCAGGTCGTTGCTGTTACCGGAACCAACGGTAAAACCACAACGGCTACACTCATGTATCGCCTCGCGCGAAAGATGGGCTTCAAGGCCGGGCTGCTTTCAACCGTAGTCAACAAGATCAACGACAACGATGTTCCGGCGACACATACCACTCCGAATGCCATAGCATTAAACGCTCTGCTCAACGACATGGTTGCTGCCGGGTGCACGTATTGCTTCATGGAGGCATCATCACATGCACTGCATCAACATCGCCTCACGGGTGTGCAATTGCGTGGAGCTTTGTTCACCAACATCACCCACGATCACCTCGATTATCACAAGACCTTCAACGAGTATATCAAAGCAAAAAAGATTTTGTTTGATATGCTTCCGTCGTCTGCCTTCGCGATTACGAATACCGATGATCGACATGGCGATATCATGATTCAAAACTGCAAAGGCCGCGTCAAAACAATGGCGCTGCACAGCATGGCCGACTACAGGGCCAAGGTGCTGGAGAATGGTTTTGCCGGTTTGCATTTGCTCATTGATAACCAAGACTTATATACCCAACTCATTGGAGGCTTCAATGCCTACAACATCCTGGCAGTATATGCAGCGGCGATGGAACTTGGGTTGGATAAAATGGAGGTACTCACCGCCATTAGCGGTTTACAAGCGCCGGATGGACGTTTCCAGTATATCAAAACGCCCAACGGTGTTACTGCCGTTGTCGACTATGCACATACACCGGACGCTTTGAAAAACGTGCTCAAGACGATTGCTGATATCCGCACCGGTAACGAACAAGTCATCAGCATCATCGGCTGCGGTGGTGATCGCGATAAAACCAAGCGTCCGGAAATGGCGCGTATCGCGGCTGAGTTAAGCAATCGCGTAATTCTCACCAGTGATAACCCGCGCAGTGAAGATCCTGAAACCATCATTAATGAAATGAAGGAAGGGCTCGACTCGGTGATGATGAAAAAGACGCTCGCAGTTACCGATCGTCGCGAGGCCATCAAACTTGCCTGCACGCTTGCCAATGCGGGAGACATCGTGCTCATCGCCGGAAAAGGCCACGAGCGTTACCAAGAAATAGCCGGTGTAAAACATCCATTCGATGATTTCCAAATCGTAAGTGAAACCTTAACCCTGCTCGAGAAATAATGCTGTACTACCTCTTCCAATACCTCGATCAACACTTCGATCTTCCGGGCGCGGGCCTGTTTCAATACATCTCTTTTCGTGCAGCGTTAAGCATCATTCTTTCACTCACAATCTCATTGGTATTTGGCAAGCGTCTCATCGCTATGCTCAAGCGCAAGCAGGTGGGAGAAACTGTGCGCGATTTAGGATTGGAAGGACAGATGGAAAAATCGGGAACACCCACCATGGGAGGGCTGATTATTCTGGCAGCGATACTCATACCGACCTTACTGTTTGCACGACTGACCAATGTGTATGTACTCACCATGATTATCGCTACGGTTTGGCTTGGCGCAGTAGGATTCATGGACGATTACATCAAAGTATTCAAGAAAGACAAAAAAGGACTTGCAGGTACCAGCAAAATCATCGGTCAAATCGGAGTGGGGCTCATCGTTGCCGGTATGCTTTACTTCAACGAGAACGTTTTCATCAAAACGAAAATCAACGACACACCCATGGGCAGCTCCACGCTTTTGACGGAAAGCGATCCCTCACAATGGGAATCTGAAAAATCGTTGAAGACCACCATACCGTTTGTAAAGGATAACGAGTTTGACTACACATGGCTCATGCCGGATAGTTGGGAAACACCCACAACGCTATTCATTCTATTTGCCATCATCGTTGTAGTTATCGTAACCGCAGTGAGTAATGGAGCGAATATTACCGACGGCATCGATGGACTTGCTGCCGGCACCAGCGCTATCATTGGTGTGACCCTCGCACTGCTCGCCTATTTATCGGGTAACTACATTTTCGCGGATTACCTCAACATCATGTACATCCCGCATGCGGGAGAGCTGGTAATTTTCATCAGCGCATTTGTTGGAGCGTGCATCGGTTTCTTATGGTACAATACGTATCCGGCTCAAGTCTTCATGGGCGATACGGGAAGTCTCGCGCTGGGCGGAATCATCGCCACGTTCGCCATTGCCATTCGAAAGGAACTTCTTATCCCCGTATTGTGCGGCATATTTCTCATTGAGAATCTATCAGTGATGATTCAGGTGTCGTATTTCAAGTACACCAAAAAGAAATATGGCGAAGGACGTCGCATCTTCCTGATGTCGCCGCTACACCACCATTATCAGAAAAAAGGTATGCATGAATCGAAAATCGTTTCGCGGTTTTGGATTATCGGGATCATGCTCGCTGTATTCACCATTATCACCCTGAAGACACGCTAAGCTTGAAGAGAAAAATCGTCATATTAGGTGGAGGCGAAAGCGGTATGGGCGCTGCGGTACTTGCATTGAAGCAAGGCTTTGAGGTATTCCTTTCTGATAGAGGAACACTCAAAGATAAATACCGCGAGCAGCTGCAGTCACGC
>JBKCDO010000282.1:0-7105 GCA_046304755.1 Flavobacteriales bacterium | reverse complement strand
TTCACGCCGAACAGTGGACAGTGTGCTTTGAGTGTGACATCGACCATCGTGATTACGCCGGCAACAACACCTTCCTTCGGCACCTTCGGTCCATACTGCTCCGGTAGCGTAATCCCTGCACTGCCGACCACGTCGACCAATGGCATAACAGGAACCTGGTCGCCGGCCATCAACAACCAAGCGACTACGACCTATACGTTCACGCCGAACAACGGTCAGTGTGCATCGAGTGTGACGCGAACGATTACGATTACACCGTTAACAACGCCGTCCTTCGGCTCCTTCGGTCCGTACTGCTCCGGTAGCGCAATACCTGCACTGCCGACCACGTCGACCAACGGGGTACAAGGAACCTGGTCACCGGCCATCAACAACCCAGCGACTACGACCTATACGTTCACGCCGAACAGTGGACAGTGTGCTTTGAGTGTGACATCGACCATCGTGATTACGCCGGCAACAACACCTTCCTTCGGCACCTTCGGTCCATACTGCTCCGGTAGCGCAATACCTGCACTGCCGACCACGTCGACCAACGGGGTACAAGGAACCTGGTCACCGGCCATCAACAACCAAGCGACTACGACCTATACGTTCACGCCGAACAGTGGACAGTGTGCTTTGAGTGTGACATCGACCATCGTGATTACGCCGGCGACAGTGCCCACATTCACCCAGCCGACGCCATATTGTCAAAGCTCCGCGTTCCCTGCCCTGCCAACCGTTTCCAACAACGGTATCAGCGGAACATGGGCGCCAATCGTGAATAATCAGACCACCACTACCTACACCTTCACTCCGGATGCGGATGAGTGCGCGACATCAGTGGATCTGACTGTTTTGATTATCCCAAGCGTGACGCCGGTCTTCTCCTTCCCCACCGCTTATTGCGCAGGAGAACTGATACCTGCTTTGCCATCGACATCGGATAACAATGTCCAAGGAAGCTGGTCGCCCGCAGTGAATAATCAAATCACCACGGCGTATGTGTTCACACCAGCTGCCGGTCAGTGCGCGACACTCGCCACGCAAACCATCAGCATCGGTGCTGCTGTGAACGCTCAAATCACCAACCTCGACAACACCACGGTATTGAGTTGCAGCAACACTGACATTACACTCGTGGCTAATGGCGCCGCAAACATCTCGTGGTCGGGAGGATTGGGCAATGCCGCTGTGGCAGTAGTAACCACTCCGGGAACCTACACCGTCACGGTATCAGACAACCTCGGTTGCTCCGACGATGCCTCAATTACCATCACGCAAATCAATGATGCTCCAACGGCGACCATCACCAACAACAGCGGAACAGCTGTACTCAACTGCAACACGCCATCGATTAGCCTCACGGCGTCCGGCGGTGGCACATACAGCTGGAACAACGGTCTGGGTTCAAGCGCCAATGCAACGGTAACGCAACCAGGCACCTATACCGTAACCGTCGCACAAGGTGCATGCACAGACACTGAATCCATCGTCATCACACAAGGCACGGCCAGCGGTCCATCAGCCGGTATTGACGGTTCAATAACCCTCTGTAGCACGAGTGGTAGCACGAACTTATTCTTGTCGCTCACGGGTTCACCTCAAAGTGGTGGCTCTTGGTCGGGTCCCGGTGGTACACTCAATGGAGGCATCTATAATCCGCAGTCAAACGTGCCCGGCGCATACAGTTACATCGTTCAAAACGCCTGTGGTGCCGATACTGCTGTAGTGAACGTTGCGGAAGAGAACTTCGTGCAGGCTATGATTGACTACGATTCTCCATTCTGCTCCAGCGTAGACCAGTTTGTAGCTCCATCATCCCTAAGCCCACTCAACGGTTCCTTCACGGTATCGCCAAACAACGGCTTAACCATTGACGCCAACGGTGCTATCAACCCTGCCCTAAGCACTCCGGGCACCTATTCGGTGAACTACAGTGTAGCGGGCGTTTGTGCTTCGCAGAACGCGACCCTCGTAATCATTGAAGCCTTGCCAACAGCAATCATCACCGCAAGTTCAACGATTCTTTGTCCATATGAAACGGTACTCCTCACAGCATCCGGCGGCCTAACATACCAATGGAGCGACGGCAGCACCGGCAATACCCTTTTGGTAGATGCTGCAGGAAGTTATTATGTGATTGCTACCAACGACGCAGGCTGCAGCGATACCTCCGGCGTAGTGAATATCATCAACGGCAATGCCCCTAATGCGACGATCACCACAAGTGGTTCTACCAGTGTTTGCCCGGGTCAAAACGTGACGCTCACCGCCGGAAATGTAGGAACCGCTTACCTCTGGAGCACAGGAGCTACGTCATCCAGTATCACCACCAACGTGATCGGCGACTACTACCTTATCCTGACCAACGCTTCGGGTTGTCGCGACACTTCGGAAGTCGTGACCATCGACAACGAAAACGGCGCGGGAACCGTCATCACGCCTTCTGCAGGAACCATCATCAACGCTAATGAAGAGCTTGTTCTCTGCGAAGGAGATCAGCTAACACTCACCGCCACTCCAAGCGGACAGAGTTATCTCTGGGCTTCCGGTCAAAGTTCGCAAAGCATTGTGATACAGGAGGCCGGTGTTTACAGCGTTACCAGCATCAACACCAACGGTTGCCCCGGTCAAGCGCAGGTAACAGTAATAAGCATTCCTTATCCAAATCCATTGAACGCTTCGGACGTGGAAGGCTGCGGTTCAAATAACACAGAATTCCCATTCTGCGCTTCAACCGCAGACACGTACGTCTGGACAAGCAGCAGTGATGATGCATTCAACGAAACAACACCGTGCATCACCGTGAGTCCCACAGTCACCACGACATATACGGTTGAAATGACGAACGCGGGGGCTTGCTCAACAATGGGAGATGTGACCGTAACAATCGGCACACTATGTTTCCCTGACTCTGACAACGATAACTGGGGAATAGAACCCGGTATTAACTTCACAGAATGCACGTGTCCGGAGGACTACTCACCTATCCCCGGCGATTGTGATGATTCGAATAGCAGCGTTAATCCTCTCGAAGCGGAAATATGCAGCGACGGACTAGACAATGACTGCGATGTGGATGTGGATGAGGATTGTGATTCGGTCGTTTATGGATGTACTTACCCTGACGCCTGTAATTACGATAGCCTCGCGACCGAGGATGACGGGTCATGCTATTACTTCTACGGGTGCATGGATGCTGCTGCCTGCAATTACTATCCGGAGGCATGTGTAGATAACGGCACTTGCGTTTATCCGGAAGGCTGCGCTGACCCAATTGCATGTAACTATGATGCAGACGCCGATTGTCCGAATAATTCCTCATGTGAATACATGGTTTGGGGAGAAATTCTAGGTGAAACAATGCCTCATGCTGACTCTTCTTACATATATACCTATACTCAATGTGAGCCTGGCTGCACATACGAGTGGGGTGTTTCCAACTACAGCGGAACTTCAATCTTGGCCGGCGTAATTTCAGGTGGAATAGCGATTTGCGAAGAAGGCAGTGCTGAATTTATTTATCATGCAAATAACAGTATAGCCAATATAACATTGAGCATTACGTGTGACGAGGTATGCGAACACTTCGCTGAATTGCAGGTAAATATTCAACCTCCATTATCCATCACCGAACTCTCTTCGCTCTCTCTTCTCGCCTATCCTAATCCAACCACCAGCGATTTTGTGTTGGAAATTACGAGTGAGGCACGCGGTGGGTTGCTCGAGGTCTACGATGCGATTGGTCGCGTGGTGCACACCGAAACGCTCACGCAACTGCAAACGCAGGTGGATTCCGATCGCTGGGCGGCGGGAGTGTATACGCTGCGATTGATGAAAGACAATCGCGGAGCAACGCTGCGCGTAATCAAAGAATAACAACTGAAATCAGAAACACGAAAAAAGGCACATCGAGAGATGTGCTTTTTTTTTGCGGGTTAAAAATGAATCCTCACCTCCGTCCCCTGCTCAAGCGCCACAAACTCGCATGTCGCGCCAATCTCCGCTGCGCGATCACGCATGTTCTTCAAGCCATGACCGGCGCCGGTTTGATGTGCAGAAATACCGCGACCATTATCACGAACGGTAATCGAACGGGCTTGAGTTGTAATGTGGATTTGGGTGCATGCCGCGTGTTTTACGGCATTCTGAACAGCTTCCTGAACAATGCGGAACAAATGGATTGCTTGCTGCGGTTTGAGAATAATCGGTTGTTCGGAAATCGGATCTACCTCCAGGGATATGGAGAGTCCTTGCGCTGCTTTGCGGGCAAATTCTGCCACCTTGTGCATGAGGTCCTCTGTTGTAATGGCTGTATTGCGTATCGACCAAATGGTTTCACGCATGACCTGACCAGCCTGACGCGCATGCTGTCCTAACACCTGTAACTCATCGCGCTCCTGCTCACGATCTGCCTTCGCTGCGCGGATATCGAGTTTGGCGGCAATGAGCGTCAACTCCGCACCCAGGTGATCGTGCAGGTCGCGCGCAATTCGTGTGCGCTCCTCCTCCATTTCTGTCTTGGCCTGCTGCTCCGCAGCCAATCGGCGTAAACGCGCACGTTGCGCCCAAACCAAAGCCGCCGCCAAAATCAACAGCGCACTGCCTAAAGCATAGATAAAACCATTGCGGTAGGATATCTTATCCACGCGTTCGTTTGCCAACTCGAGTTCCTTTTGCTGCACGTCATACTTGACGCGATACTCACTGATAAGCGCATTGCTGCGCTCCGTAAACATGGAATCTTTATAGGCTTCAAACTCCTCGAAATAGGCATCACCCCGGGTTCCGTCATTGCGCGCATAAGCGCATCTTGCGAGGGTTTTATAGGCATACTTTAGCTCATTGTACGATGCCATACGCCGGGCAATAACAAGTGCCTCATCCAACAGCGTTTGAGCTGTTTCGTATTCACCCTGATCAATATGTGCATTGGCCATGTTGATAAGCACATACGCAACCGATGTTTCATCACCCCGCTCACGAAAAGCAGCCAATGCCTCAGAAAACATGGCAAGGGCTTCGTTGGTTTTACCCTGCTTGCGCAACACAATTCCCGTGCTCTGCTGCAATAGCGGTAAACGGTCATTCATTCCTGCCTTTATGGCAATGTCCTGAGCAATCTTATACTGGGCCAATGACTCCTCGAATCGATCTTGTCTGCGATAAAGGTCTCCCAGATTGGCCGACGAATTGAGCATTACGTCATTCAACTCCAGTGCTGTTGCCAGCGTCACCAGCTCTTTATAATATTTCTCGGCGTAATCATATTCCCTTAGTTTACTGTACACCAAGGCCAGATTGTTTTTAATCTTCAGCACATAAGGAATCTGGTTGCCTGCTTCAAAAAAAGCCAGTGCCTCCAACCCTGCCGTTAACGCCCGATCGAGTCGCCCCAATTCCATGGCGGCAACAGCAATTTTAGCATTCATCTTGGCCACCCCGGCATCATCGCCGGCTGTTTGGCGGAGCACCAACCCATACTCCAATGCAACTAAGGCGGTATCATAATTCCCCCCAACCAAGAGCGCATAGCCAAAATCATTGATACAATTTGCTACCAACACAGAGTCACCAACGATACGCGCCTCCTTCAGCGCCATCCTCCCGCTGGCTATCCCTGCCCGTGGATCCTCCGCACTCAACTGTATGGCTAATTCCTGCAGCGTCAAGACACGTTCGCGTCCGGTTTGGGTGATTAAAACCTGTTGTAAACTATCGATTTGTGCGTGCGCGTGAAAAGCACAACAAGCGGTTGCAGCTAGAACCCAAAATCTCTTCATGGTTAAGGAATAACTTCCTCAAAAGTAGACCATCAAACAGCCTTACCCGACTTTTTAACAGCCTCCATGCGATTGGAAGCGCCCAGCTTACGGTAGATATTTTCGACATGCTTGCGCACCGTTCCGTGACTGATGAAGAGTTTGTCGGCGATTTGCTCGTAGGTAAGTCCGGTTGCCAGCTGGTCCAGCACATCCGTTTCGCGCTGCGTGAGATCAAAGTCCTGAACGGGCTGAGCTGTCTGTGCTTTTCTGCGCATAAATTGAAGCGACATACGGGCAAGCGCTGCACTCATGGGGATTCCATCTTCGATAGCCTCGTAAATCGAACGATGCACTTTCTGAGGGGATTCATCCTTGAGCAAATAACCCACGGCCCCGGCCATTAGCGCCTGCAACAGATGGTCTTCATCGTCGTAAACAGTGCACATGACCACTTTCACGTGCGGATGCTCTGCTGCGATGATTCGCGTGGCCTCAATACCACCTATGCCCGGCATATGAATGTCCATGAAAACAATATCCACTGTAGAGGAAAGATCGCGCATGCGCTGAACAGCATCCTCGCCTGAATTTGCCAAAGCTTCAACACGAAAATCGCTCGACAACTCAATCTTGTCGCGCAATGTTTCTGCCAGCTTGGGTAAATCATCAACGATGAGCACTCGAATCATGATACAAACTTACCTCAGCCTTCGCACACTATAAATACGCAGTTCTGCGTATTTACTCCGCAGCACGCCGACTATACGTTTGGAACGTGTAAAGCGAGAAATTCCGACCCGAGCGGTCTGCTAATATTAAACGCTCCATTTTCAAAAAGAAAGCACCACCCAAGAAACGTCGAGGGGGTGCTTTTTTCTTTGTTGGTCGTGTTATTCTACGCGGCGGGTGTGCAGCGCTGCAAAAGATTTTCGACGATCCGACTCCGCCAGATTTTCACTGAGCTCATCGCGATGCAGATAATCGCGATTCTTTTCTTCTAAATCTAAAACGGACGGTTCGTGCACGCTAATGACGGTTTCGTTGCGACCGTCAGACTCGATTTCAAAAAGGCCGTTGCAGACGAAATGAACGCTGATGATCTCGCAACGGTTCTCTTCCAGAAATCGCATGACATCTTCCTTTTGAACGAGACTTGCCGATTTCGTTTCGTGAAAAACGCCATCCAGGCTCCAATAAATGGATAAGTCCTGAATTTGTTTGATTTCCGTAATCTTCAAAAAATGATCGAACGGAATATCGATGTTGAGGTAGCTTTTGACCAAGGTGGCGTAGTGTTTTGGCGCAAATCGAAGCGCAAGGTGTAGTGTTTGTTGGAACACCTCAAACACAGGGTG
>JBKCDO010000281.1:0-13919 GCA_046304755.1 Flavobacteriales bacterium | reverse complement strand
AACGTATCGTCGTTTGCTGCCGCGTGAACGAGCGCCTAAGCGCACCTTGAAGCAAGAGCGTTCTTCTTCTGCGCTCATCTTTTATTGGGGTGTGAACCGCGAGTTTAAAGAGTTGGATTTGCACAACATCTTTTTTGCATCGGACTACAAAAAGGAATTTGAAGTCTTGTTTGATGGAAAGGGAGTTGCGGATGATGTGACCGTGTACGTGCACATTTCCTCCAAGGATGAGAAGGCCGATGCACTTGCGGGCTGCGAGAACTGGTTTGTGATGGTGAACGTGCCGGGCAACAAAGGACAAGATTGGGACGCCTTGATTCCGCAGGTTCGCGAGCGCGTGATTGCGAAGTTGAATCGCTTGCTGAAATGTGATTTAACTGTGCATATCGAAGCCGAACATATTCTCGATCCCCGCGGCATTGAGGCGCGCACGAGCAGCTATCAAGGTTCCCTCTATGGCGCGGCGAGCAATAACCGCTTTGCGGCGTTTTTACGTCATCCTAATTTTTCACGCAGCATCAAGAATCTCTACTTCTGCGGAGGCAGTGTGCATCCGGGTGGAGGCATTCCGTTATGTTTGATGTCGGGAAAAATCGCATCGGAAATTATTTGTAAAGACCATTGCTAGATAAACTCACGTCATATCGCATGCCACTGGCCATCGGCCTAATCTGGCTCTTTCATGTGTCGGCCATAGTTGGTAGTTTACTCGGCCATAGTGATTGGTTCATTGCGCTTACACCGTTGAATTTGTCGTTGAGTGCAGCGCTCGTTTTGTTCACGATTTCACGCGCGGTTTGGCCTGCGTTGCTCATTCCGTTTGTGATTGGCATGGCGGCAGAATGGGCAGGTGTCAATAAGGGCTGGATCTTCGGAATTTATTCCTATGGGGAAAATTTGGGATGGAAGTGGCAAGGTGTGCCGTGGATGATTGGTGTGAACTGGGCCTTGCTGGTTTTCGCATCACATGCCATTGCTACACGCATGGCTACATCAGAGTGGGGGATTGCCGTCATCGCATCATCACTGATGGTTGCGCTGGATGTGTTGATGGAACAATGCGCACCTTCAATGGACTATTGGCAGTTCGCCGGTGAAGTTCCGCTGCAGAATTACATCGGATGGTTTTGCACGTCGATGGCTGCGCATTTATTGTATGTGCGGTATGCGAAGGAGCGCGGACATGCGCTGGGTGTTCATCTCTATTTCGCTTTTGTGTTTTTCTTTTTCACCTATTGGATGCTTGTGTCATGAATCGCTACGACTTCATCATAGCCGGATGCGGAGCTGCAGGGTTGCAGCTGGCCTTGGCCATGAGCGAAGATTCGTTTTTTAGAAACAAACGAATTTTATTATTGGATGCCGATAGTAAGCAAGCCAACGATCGCACCTGGTGCTGGTGGGAAAAGGGAGCAGGACGCTGGGATCATCTCATCACCAAATCATGGAAGCATGCGGATTTTAAGAGCGACAACTTTGAGCAAACGATAGACCTTGGAGATTATACCTACAAAATGCTGCGTGGCGCAGATTTCTATGCACATGCCAAGGAGAAACTTGTTGGTTGCAAGGGCATCGAGTGGCGCACGGAATCTGTGCTTGAGATAAGAGAACAGGATGGTTGCGCTCAAGTCATCACCCGCGAAGGAACCTACGAGGCATCTTCGGTTTTCAACAGCATTGTCGATTTAAAAGCGGAAGCGGCCTCATCCTCATATCCTTGGATTCATCAGCATTTTGTAGGATGGTTCATTCGCACGCGTGAACCGATGTTTGATGATAGTCGCTTTATGATGATGGATTTTCGAATTGCACAACACGACAATACGCGGTTCATGTATGTCTTGCCAACGAGCGCCAATGAGGCTCTTTTTGAGTACACGCTTTTTTCCGGCAATCTGCTGGATCGAAGTGAATACGAGGAAGGTATTCGCGATTATCTCAACCAAGCAGGCATTCGTGAATATGAAATTGTAGAGCAAGAGGCGGGCATTATTCCCATGACCATCCATCCGTTTCACCGTAAAAACACGGCTCATGTTTTACATATCGGCAGCGCAGGAGGGTGGACCAAAGCCAGCACGGGCTATACGTTTTACTTATCGGGAAAACTTACAGCGCGACTGTGCAATCATTTGAAAAAGGGTGCGTCCTTGAGTTCGTTTCACCGCAAGACGCGATTTGCCTTTTATGATGCGGTAATGCTCGACGTTCTCTATCGACGCAATGATGTGGGTGCAGCTTTTTTCACCTCGGTCTATCAGCACAACCCCATTGAGCGTGTCTTTCGTTTTCTGAACGAAGAATCGAGCCTGGTCGAGGAACTGCAGATTGTCCGCCATGCATATCCGCGTAAGGAATTGATTCGCAGTGTTGGGCGTTCTGTATTCGGCTTATTTTGATTTTTCTGACAGCCTTTCGGAGACTAGATTTGGGGCATGAGTATTTTTCGATGCGTCTTGGCTTCTTTCATAAGCGTTATAGCATTTTCCTGTTTTGGGCAACTGACTCCCAATACGTTGTTGCGTTCGTTCAATGCTGAAGTTAATTCCGTAGAAGTTGATGAAAATCGTGGGCTGGCGTATTTCGCCGGTGAATTTTCGACCTATGCAGGATCTCGCAATGGAGGTGAAATTTTTGACGAGAATACCATGCGTCCTTCCTATGCTTTGCCTTGGGTTCCTTATGTCGACATTACGGTTGATGACGGTGAGGGTGGATGGATCATCGCAACCCACTACTTCGAGGGTGTGGATGAGTCGAGCACGCAGAACTATCAGTTCATTCAAATTCATCCCGACGGCAGTTACACCGATTTACCCTACAACATCGCTACCAACCAAGCAGGTTTTGAAGTGAATGAGATGATTCGTTACGGCGATTACATCATCTACAGCGTGGGGTTTGACATCACGATTTTCAATTGGCAGACGGGCGAAGTGTTGATGGAGGCTTCGGCCAGTGATTGGGTTCGACATTTGGTGGTTTACGACAATATGCTCTATGTGACGGGCTACTTTACTGCCATGGAAGGTGAAGCGCGCAACAGGATAGCTCGATTTGACCTCAGCACGTTTCAACTCAACGATTGGAATCCGGTTGTCGATTATTTCACCAACATCAACAGTCAACCTGAGGTTACCCAGATGGTAGCAACGGCTAACCACTTCTATTTTCTTATCGCCAAGACCGTTTATCAGAATGGTTCGTCTAATTCCACCACCTATTACAAAATCGTCAAGCTGAACCGAATCGATAATGCCTTCATCGAGATGATTGATTTCTACTCGATGAATTCGGCATCGTATCTAACGGTTTGGAACGACCGCATTTTGTTGAAGGAGTATTACACCAATAGTGGATTGCCTTATTCCACCCTCATTCACAGTTTCGCTGATACACCGCTGTATGATGAGGCCACGCATTTTTATGTGGAGTTTGATGGATCTGTGGGGTATATGAATTTGGTAGATGATGTCTTGTACCTCGCCGGTGGTTTTTCGGAAATTTCAGGACATGCGCGGAAAAGCGTTGCGGCATTAAACCCACAAGACCTAACGGTGCTTCCGTTGAATTTGCCTTACAATGGAACCACAGGTTCATACAAACAGATTGTTCCGGGTGATGGAGGATACTTTATCAATTCCGATACGGGATTGCTCGGTGGGTTTGAGGCGAATTATTTTGCGACGATTGATTTGAATACCGGTGAACTGATACCGAATACACTCGAGTTTATTTCGGCGGTGAGCGAATTGGCCCTTACCTCCACAGGTGACACGTTGTTTGTTGCGGGCAATAGTCCAACGGTGAACGTATTGGGATCACCGCGCATGTTTGCTATGAATCCCGTTACACAAACCGTGTATGACTGGGTGGCGAGCACACCGAGTCTTACTTCGATTGATATTGTGGACGGGCATTTATTCATTCAATTCTCCAGTACCAATGCCAGTGTGAATGGCCAGGGCCGTAGTCGCATTGCTTCATTCGATTTGGCAACGCTTACGCTTGAGCCCGTTTATTTCAATATCAACGGAGAGATTACGGACTTTGAAATTTCAGGCGATACGATGCTCATTGTCGGTTCATTTAGCAACGTGAATTCAACATCGCGCGGTTCTGCTGCTATGGTCAATAAGAACACCTTTGCTGTTCTTCCATGGGACGCTCAGTTATCGACCATTTTTCTTGCGCAGTATCCAACTGTTGGTAGCAGTGCGAGGCTGGTTCAAATGCACAATGGTCATGTACTGTTGGGCGGTTGGTTTGGTCCGCATAATGGCGAGCCGGATAATTCGATTACGGCTTATTTCAATGCTCAGGATGGTGCGCGATTCCCAGAGTACAATGTGCCTGTGCAAGGCAACATCGTTTACGTGCGAAACTGGAAACAGCGAGGCAACTTGCTTTACATCGCTGGCAACTTCTTCAATACTTCGGGTCCAACTACGGGTGCTGTTACCGCTATCGATTTAACCAATGGTGCATTCGTTAACCAAAACGTGCGTCCTCCGGGAGGTATCATCGGAGCCGCTGATTTGGCGATATACGGCAACCAGTTGATCAGCGTCGGTGAGTATTCATCCATGAATAGCGACAATGATATTCGCTACTGCACCAGCTGGGATATGGGCTGTGTAGCGGGAGGATTGAGTTTACCGAGCACGATTAATCATTGTGATGGATATGACCTCGAAGTGCCTTCCTCCTGGAGCAGCGGATTGCCTGAGAGTTACTCGTGGGAATGGAGTTCAGATAATGGAGAAACATGGTCGACGCTCGACGGTTCAGGCGCTATGCTGCACGTGTATGAAGCGGGTGTTGAGTTTGCCGATGCGCTGATTCGAGTTTCCGGTTTTAGTACGTGTGATACAACACTGTCCAATTCAGCACAGGTGTCGATATTACCCGGTCTGCCGATTGGTGCGGCTATTTCCGATTCTACCGTATGTCAGGGAAGTGTGGTGGCCTTTACTTCGCCCGTAGCGGTGGAGTGGAGCAACGGCGCTATCACGGGGCTGCCCCTATCGTTGAATGGTTTGGGAAGCACGTACACTGTAGCTACATCAGACCAGGGTTGTTATCTGCCGGATACCGTGAACTATGTTGTTCTTCCCAATCCGACCTTGAATTTTACCATTCTGGATAGTTTGAATTGCGAAGGCTCGGGAGGAACGGTTTTGTTGCAGGCCACGGGAGGACAAACTCCCTACACCTACTTATTCAACGGTAGTGTCATTAATTCATTTGTATCTAACTTGATGGGTAATACTTATGCGGTGCGTGATGCGAATTATTGCACCGCAGATGTATATATCTATTTGCCTTATAGCTCTTACTGCACCGGGTGTTTGGATCCGGCTGCAAGCAACTACAACGAGCAGGCGGTATTCGAAGGCCCATGCGAATATGCTTATACGACTTGCGACTACGACTTAAGTGGTGATGGAGTAATCAATGTAGCCGACTTGAATGCGTTGCTGTCGAATTTCGGATGTGTCGGCTGGGACTGTGAAGGTGATTTAGACGGCGATCAGGTAGTAGGCGTATCGGATATTTATGTGATCATTACGTATTTTAATTTCTTCTGCGAATGAGATTGTTTTTGTCGTTTTGTTTGAGCGGATTGCTGTTGCTAACCGCTATTCGTGTAGGGCATGCTCAACCCAATTTGATGTTTAATGAGTTTTGCTATGGAGCGACACAGAATTTGCCGCCCAATCATCCGCAGCATTTTGTGGAGATTTACAATGCAGAGGCATTTGATGTGGATATCAGCAACTGGCAGTTGCAACATGGCATGAGCCTTACTTTTCCGGCTGGCACTGTGATCGGAGCCAACAATTATCTTGTAGTTACCACTCCCAATCAGTCTACTTACACACCGAGTTACAATCGTGTGCTACTTCCTACCAACGATAATCTATCGTCGTTTGATAGCTTAGCGTTGCGCAACAATAGTGGAGTGTTGGTAGACTTTATCAAGTGGACGTGGAACGCTACCGACTGGCCCACGACAGCCTTTAACGTGTTTGCTTCGGTGTGTTTGAGTGATCCGTTACTCGACAACAGCAATGGCGCGAATTGGTGTCATTCTGCAGAATTCTATGGTTCGCCGGGCGCAGATAATACCTGTCGCGTGCTTGGGTGTAATAACGCCATTGCTTGTAACTATCAGCCGGAATCAAACTATGATAACGGTAGTTGTATCTTCTGCACCTGTGGCTACGAGTGTGGGTGCATGGATAGTGAGGCATTGAATTACAACCCCAACGCTCAGTGGTATGGTGAACCCTGTGATTTTGTGAACTATGACATTCTCATCAACGAGGTAAAGGGTGGAAACAGCGCGAACAACTTTGTTGAATTATATAACAATGATGATGTGACGGTAGATATCAGTGGGTATCGATTGCAGGACGATAACTGTTGCAACTATGGCTATGATTTTTACTTCCCACAAGGCACGAGCATTGCGCCCGGTGAGTACATTGTCGTGCACGGTGCAACAACTCAATATGACAATCAGGGCTATCAGTCCTTTACGTGGACAGGGACAGGTAACATGACCAGCGGGACACTCGATTCTCGTTTGTTTGAGCAGCACGGAGAGATGATTGACTCGGTATCCACCACCTTCATCAATGGCAATGAATGGCCTTACACCACGACCGGTTCACGCGAGTTGACGAATCCGAATGCGAACAATGCATTGGGTGCAAATTGGTGTGTGTTCAATGCCGGCACACCTGGTGCACAAAACAGTTGTTACGCTGCCGTCATTACCGGATGCCAAGATCCGAACGGATACAACTACGAGCCTGCTGCGACCATAGCGGGTGTGTGCGATTATCCGGATGGTGGAAATACATGTGCGAATGCAGCACTAGCGGTTTGCAATCACCTGTATGAAGGAGAATTGATACAGAGTAATAACGGCAATGATCCCGTAAACGCCGGTTTTACCTTCTGCGGATTTGAGGCGAATCGCAGTGCTGATTGGTATCGATTTGATGCGTTGGATGATGCGCAAGCACACATCGATTTGTGTTTTCCCGAAACGGAACTTCCTGTCGTTATTCAGGTCTTCATTGGGGAGTGTGGTGAGCTGTATTGTTATGCGAACAGCAACAACTCGGTATGCGACACAGCAGGCGTTGCCGGACTTGATTTCTATGTGCATGAAGGAGAGAGTTATTTCATTCGTCTTTCAGCCGGTCCCGGATATGATTATGGAGATTATCGCATGAATTTAACGTGCGACCCCATGGAGGTGGGTTGCATTGATCAGACCGCTTGCAACTATGATCCGCAGGCTACCGGTTTTGCTGGTTGTGAATATCTGAGTTGCAGAGCATGCACGGATGCAACAGCACTCAACTTCGATGATGCAGCCACGATTGATGATGGATCTTGCTATTATACCATCCCGCGTGTGGTCATCAATGAGCTCAACAAGAACAGCACGTATCAGTTTATCGAGCTCTACAACATGGAGAGTTACGATGTGAACATGACCGGATGGAAGATGAATAATGGAAGTGTCATGACGTTTCCGACGGATGCGATTATTCCAGCCTATGGTTACGTGGTGATAGGCACCTTGCCAACTTCCACTCCTCAGGAAAGTGTGCCCAATTCCTTTGTGGATGTTTTTCCATTGCCATCGAATTATGCGATTAGCACCAATAGCTATTTCTCGTTGTATGATGCCAACCAGAATAAAATTGATAGTGTCTCCGTGTCTAGCGGCTTCCCTTGGAACTCATCGAATCAATCGCGATCTGCGGAGTTAATTAATCCGGCTCTCGATAACAACTACAATAGCAATTGGCTGGCGACAGTCAATCCGAATCAATACCTAGCCAATACAAGCGGATTTCAGAATACCCGTTTCGATCCAATGGGTTTGACGTGTCAGGATAGCACGGCCTGTAATTATGATCCGTTCATAGAAAGTGAACCGTTCAATTGTGATTACACGTGTTTCTGGCCGGATGCAACGCTCGACAATGATGCCAGCAACTCTCCTGTAGTTTTGAATGATGGTTCCACATTGCGGCTTGGTCGGTCAGAAATGTTCAGTGGGAACTCGATGCCTCAAACACAATGCGCGGTTGGATACAACGATGCTTGGTTTGAGTTGAATACGCGCAATTACGATACGGTGCAAGTGAGTTTGAATTTCATTGACAACATGCCTTCGATTGGATGTGATATTTATCGACGTGTAAGTGAATCACTGATGCCCGTGACGTGCTTCACCTTTTCGTCATCCACCGTGTTGAATTTTCATGAGTATATGAATTTTGGTCCCAACGAAGAGTTTGTGTTTTCGCTCTATGTGCTCGCCACTTCATGTCCGACATGCGCTACGTCAGCAATCGACATCTACGCGAACTTCTTCAGTCGCTCATGTACGGATCCATTGGCATGCAACTACAACCCGGAGGCGATTGTCGACGATGGCAGCTGCGAGTATGGCAGTTGTTATGGCTGTGCTAATGAGGACGCATGCAACTACAATCCTTCCGCTTCCTTCGATAATGGAACCTGTTGTTTCAATCGCTGTGTGAGCGTGAGCATGACTCCTGCGGATGTGGTGGAAGAAATGCAGTGGCAAATAGTGGATGCCGGTTCGGCAGTTGTTGAGAGTGGAGGATTTGTGGAGGAGCAGCTACTTTGCTTGAGCGATAGTTGCTATACAGTGGTCTTGTCGGATACTGCTTCGAATGGATGGAATGGCGGTACTTTCTCGTTGAGTGATGAAGTTGGTTTTTTAGCCCAAGACAGCACCGTTGCAGATAGTGTCGATGTGTCGTTCTCTGTTTGTTTGAATGTAATTCCACCGGTGTATGGTTGCACAAATCCCACGGCGTGCAATTACAATACGGAGGCAGAGGAAGACGATGGCTCCTGCACCACGGCTTGCGGAGGTTGCACCGTTGACTGGGCAATGAATTTCGATCCACAGGCTACATTCAACGATGGTAGTTGCTTGTTTCCGCCGGGTGAAGGAACGACCTGCCAGTCTCCGATACAATTGTTCTGCGGTGGACCTTCATTTGAATTTTCATCGGAAGATGTTCCCAACGATAATTTCAATGCGGGATTGACGGGCCTCACGTGTATCGGCATGACGGCCTACATTGGTTGGGGACAATATTGGTTTATTTACACAGATACAGTTTCCAAAAGGGTGAGTGTAACTATTGACCAGGCGGTAAATACGTGTCTTGGATTTTCACCCAAGGTGCATGTGTTCCGAGGCACGTGTGGCGATTTTACCTGTGAACCCTACGACTATTCGCAGCCATTTACATTTGATGCGTTGGCGGGTGAGACCTATTACATCCGCGCTACCATTGATCCCGGTTTGTCGTCGTGCACGTATTGGGGTGAAATACACATCAACTGTTTTCAAATCGATGATGGTTGCACCGATGATATTGCCTGTAACTACGATGCCAATGCCGATGTGGATGATGGCACGTGCGACTATTCTTGTTTGTATGGCTGCATGAGTGCCTCAGCGTGTAACTTCGATCCTATTGCGATTTATGATGATGGGTCGTGCTACTTCAATTGTGTTTACGGATGTATCGATAGCATTGCCTGTAACTTCAATCCGGAGGCTAACACCGATGATGGAACGTGCATTTTCCTTCAGGTGTGTGTGCCGGGTTGCACGGATGCTATCGCCTGTAACTTCGATCCTTCGGCAACCTTTGAAAATGGGACGTGCGATTTTGCGTGTTTGTTTGGCTGTTTAGAGGAAGGTGCCTGCAACTATGCCTTCGAGGCGATATACAATGACTTTTCGTGTACTTACGATTGTTATGCGCTAGGCTGCACAGATCCGGCAGCATGTAACTTCAATCCATATGCGATTACAGACAATGGAAGTTGTTTGGTCGATAGCTGTATTCTCGGATGCATGCAGCCTACAGCATGTAACTATGATTCACTCGCGACCGCAGAGGATTTTTCGTGTGTCTACGGATGTGTCTTTGGATGTACGAATTCGCAGGCATGTAATTTCAATGACCAGGCTGACTTTGATGACGGATCTTGCACTCTTCCGGGTTGTATGGTTTCAACCGCAGTGAATTACGATGCCTCAGCTATCTGCGAAGGCACGTGTTTTTTTGAATGCGTGGGTGATGTGGACGGTAGTGGAGCCATGGACATGACGGACTTTTTGATGTTGATGAGTGCTTTCGGGTGTGTGGAAGATTGCGGTGCAATGGACCTCACGGGTGATGGCATTGTGGGCGTTTCCGATCTTCAACTTTTCCTTTCCCAGTTTGGGGTTTTGTGTGTGGAATAATAAGCCCTTGTGATAGCGATAATCGAAATTAACTTGCGCCCGCGAAAGCGGGCGTTTTGTTGCCCGATTCATCAAACATTCCTGCTATGAAGATTAGTTACAATTGGCTCAAGCAATACATTCAAATGGACTTGACGGCAGAGGCCGCTGCTGAAGTATTAACCGCAATTGGATTAGAAGTAGAATCCGTGGAACGCGTTCAGAAAGTTCCAGGCGGTCTGGAAGGGGTTGTCGTCGGTCATGTTATCGAATGTGGAAAGCATCCTGATGCGGATCGTTTGAGCTTGACGCGCGTTGATCTTGGTCAGGGCGAACCGGTCCAAATCGTCTGCGGTGCGCCGAATGTGGCACAAGGGCAGAAGGTCTTGGTCGCGACCATTGGTGCCAAGTTGTATCCTACCGAAGGTGAACCTTTCGTCATCAAAAAAGGAAAGATACGCGGACAAGATTCTCACGGAATGATTTGCGCAGAAGATGAATTGGGCTTGGGGAAAAGTCATGCAGGTATCATGGTGTTGGAAGAAACCGCAGCGGTTGGAACTCCTGCCGCAGATTACTTGGGCATGAGCGATGATTTCTGTTTGGAAATTGGTCTTACGCCCAACCGCACCGACGCTTTTTCGCATTTCGGTGTTGCGCGTGATTTGCACGCGGCGTTGCGCAACATGGAACGCGAAGAGCAAGTGGCATCAGCCCTGGTCAAGCCCGAAGTAGCTGCTATTCCTGCGCCTGCGCAATCAGAGGCCATACAACTATCGGTAGAATCCACGGAAGCGTGTCCGCGCTATGCGGGAGTCTTGATATCCGGTGTTAAAGTAGGCCCATCACCTGAGTGGTTGAAGGAACGCCTCATCGCCATTGGTCAGCGAAGCATCAATAACATCGTCGATATTACTAATTTCATTCAACATGAAATCGGTCAGCCGATGCACGCCTTTGATGCAGATAAAATTGGCGGTGCACATGTGCGTGTGCGCCTGGCAGCGGAAGGTGAGAAAATCACCACGTTGGATGGTGTTGAACGAACCCTGTGTGATCAGGATTTGGTCATTGCGGACCAGGAGCGCGCGATGTGTATTGCGGGTGTGCTCGGTGGAAGTGACAGTGGCGTGAGCGAATCAACCACCCGTGTATTTTTAGAGAGTGCTTATTTCCATCCCGTGTTTGTGCGCAAGACGGCCAAGCGTCAGGGAATTCACAGCGATTCAAGCTTCCGATTCGAACGTGGATGCGATCCGCATCAGGTTATTTGGGCCTTGCATCGTGCGGTACAATTGATTACGACCGAAGCAGGAGGGGCCGTTGCGTCGCAAGTGTTTGATCAGCGCGATGCGTTTGAAACGTCGCACAAAGTTGATTTGAATTGGAAACGTGCCATGACTTTAATTGGAAAGGAAATTCCTCGCGATAAGGTCCGCAGTATTCTAACCGATCTCGATATATGTATCACAGCAGAGAGTGAAGAAGGACTTCAACTCGAGGTGCCGCTCTATCGCACCGATGTGCAGCGTGAGGCGGATGTGGTCGAGGAGATTCTGCGTATCTACGGATACAACAACATTGAGATTCCGACGCGAATGCAGTCATCACTCTCGCGTATGCCGCAACCGAATGTGGAGTTGCAGCAGCGCCGCGTTGCAGAACTGTTGGCCTCCATCGGTTTTCATGAAACCATGTCGATGAGCTTATCCGGTCAAAAGCATATTCAGGAAAATGAGCAATTGGCAGCCTCTGCTGTCGCGATTCTTAATCCGCTTAGTGGAGATCTGGCGATCATGCGTCAGAGTTTATTGTATGGCGCGATGCAGGCGGTTGAACTCAATCAGAATCATAAGTCGCCCGACTTGCGATTGTTCGAGTTCGGAAAGGTTTACAACAAGTACACGACGAAGTACCATGAAGAGCGCCGATTGTCGATTACCGTTACCGGCAGTCGCATGCCCGAGAGCTGGAACAATACATCAGATAAAGTCTCTTTTGTTGATGTCCGTATGGCGGTTGACCGCATCCTGTCGCTTCTTGGAATCGGCGGTGTTCAATACAAGGCAAGTGAACATGCGCTTTATGACGAAGCCATAGAGGTATTTTCCGGCAAAACAAGTTTAGGTTTCCTCGGCTCTTTGAAGGGAGGAGTTTTGAAGGCGTTTGACGTCCGTCAGGAAGTGTTTTTCGCTGAACTCAATTGGGACAACATCATTCAATCCTTGCCTCAAAAGCGGGTGAGTTACCGACAGCCGGAGAAATTCCCATCTGTGCGCCGCGACCTGTCGCTCCTCCTTGATAAAGCGGTTCGCTATGCGGAAATTGAAAAGTTGGCACTGGAAACAGAACGCAAACTCTTGCGGGAGGTCAATCTCTTCGACGTTTACGAAGGGAAAAATCTGGAGGCCGGCAAAAAGTCGTATGCCGTTTCTTTCACGCTACAAGACAGCGGTAAAACCATGACCGACCAGCAAGTGGATCAGGTGATGTCGCGCATCCAAGCGGCATTGGCGGAGAAGCTTGGAGCGACGCTGCGATAGGGATGAAGGGCGAGGGGCGAAGGGCGACGGATTAAAAGGGCATACCCCCACTCGTCCTTCGCCCTTCGCCCTTCGCCCCTCGCCCTTCTCAAAACACTGCCAGCAGCAGATTCAAATCCTTCCAAGGCAGTTCAAACTGATTAGCGATGTTTTCGTTGGTCAGTGTTCCGTTGTACATATAGACGCCGTGACGGAATCCTTCCTGATGGCGCAATAGGTTTGCGATTCCACCTTCGTCACCGATAGAAAGTACAGTGGGTGCGAAAATGTTACTCAAAGCATAACTCGCGGTACGTGAGACGCGTGAGGCGATGTTGGGTACACAGTAATGAATGACGCCGTGTTCCTTAAAGACCGGCTTATCGTGAGTAGTTACGCGGGAGGTTTCAAAGCATCCACCTTGGTCGATACTGATATCGACGATTACGCTGCCATACTTCATATTGCTGACCATATCGTCGGTCACAACAACCGGCGTGCGACCGTGACGCGCATGCATGGCGCCAATAGCGACATCGGCTGTATCGAGCGCGTTACGCAATTCAGAAGGTTGAATGGTGCTGGTCCAGAGGCGCTGGCCAATGTCGTTCTGCAAGCGGCGTAGTTTGTAGGTGCTGTTATCGAAAACCTTCACACTGGCGCCGAGTCCGAGCGCGGCGCGCACGGCGAATTCAGCAACAGTGCCTGCACCGAGAATAACCACTTCAGTGGGCTTTACGCCGGAGATACCGCCGAACATCAATCCTTGGCCGCCGCTGGAGTGACTGAGGTATTCGGCTGCGATGAGTACGGAGGTGTTGCCGGCAATTTCACCCATGGCGCGGACCACAGGGTAGATGTTTGTTTCGTCTTTGATATAGTCCCAAGCCACAGCCGTAATTTTCTTGGCCGATAGTGCCTGGAAGGTTTCTACTTTTTGGGTGGGAAGGTTGACTGCAGATATCAGGTGCTGCTTGCCGGGCATCATTTCGATTTCGGCCAGGCTTGGTGGAGCCACTTTGAGGATGATTTCGCATTTGAAAACATCTTCTGCCGAATACACGATTCGCGCTCCTGCCTCACTG
>JBKCDO010000280.1:0-11059 GCA_046304755.1 Flavobacteriales bacterium | reverse complement strand
GAGTTGGGATTGAATACCTCCATGCTTGCCGATTTGCAAGGCCCCAAGTTGCGTGTCGGAGAAATGGAAAACGGCAGTGTCAATATTGTCACTGGCAATAAAATCACCATCAGCACCGTCAAGCAAATTGGAACCGATAAGGTTATTTACACTAACTATAAAGAGTTTGCTCAAGATGTGAAAGCGGGTGAGACGGTGTTGTTGGATGATGGTAAACTCGCCATGCGCATTCTCTCTACCAACGGAAAAGACACTGTGGAATGCGAAATCATCCAGGGCGGTCCGCTGTCATCCAAAAAGGGATTGAATCTGCCCAGCACTAAAGTGTCGTTGCCCTCTTTATCAGAGAAAGATTTATCCGACCTGGAATTTGCCCTTCAAAACGATATCGACTGGATTGGCTTGTCATTCGTGCGCAATGCCGAAGACGTGGTGGCCTTGAAGGAAATCATCGCTCGCGCCAACAAGCACGCGAAAGTGGTTGCAAAGATTGAAAAGCCGGAAGCGGTGGATCAAATCGACGACATCATCCGCGAAACAGATGCTGTTATGGTGGCTCGCGGTGACCTGGGTGTTGAAATTCCACTGGAACGCGTGCCGCTGATTCAAAAGAAAATCGTGAAGAAGTGTGTGTCTGCCGCCAAACCGGTCATCGTTGCGACGCAAATGATGGAAAGCATGGTGACCAACATGACACCAACACGCGCCGAAGTAACCGACGTAGCCAACGCGGTGCTTGACGGCGCCGATGCAGTAATGCTGAGTGGTGAAACATCGGTTGGAAAATATCCTGCCGAGGCCGTGCGCATCATGAACAACATCATCACAGAGGCAGAGACATACGGTGGTATTTACTATCACGAAGAAATGCCGAACGATATTGATGTCACACGTTTCATGACCGATAGCGTGTGCTACAGCGCTTGTCGCTTGGCCGCGCGTGTGAATGCATCCGCTTTGGTTACCATGTCATTCAGTGGATACACCGGCTACCGCATCTCCAGCTGGAGACCAAACGCCAACGTTTTTGTGTTCACCAGCAACAAGAAGATTCTTACTCAAATGAGCCTGGTGTGGGGAGTCCACGCGTTTTATTACGATAAAATGGTGAGCACCGACCAGACCATTGCCGATATCCGTTTCTTCCTGAAGAAAAACGCCTACATCAAAGACGGCGATTTCATCATCCACCTGGCCTCTATGCCGATTAGCGAGCAGGGGATGACGAATATGATTAAGATATCGAAGGTTTAGTGAAAGGGTGAAGTAGTGAAATGGTGAAATAGTGAAATGGAAAGGGGTTCCCTTCGCGCCACTATTTCACTATTTCACCCTTTCACCACTTCACCAATTAAAAGCTATCTTCGCGCACCTTTCCATACCCCATCATGGCTCAAGTATATCGCGAATTCAAAGGCCTTCAGTTGCCGGCTATTGCCGACGAGGTGAGTGCCTTTTGGGAATCACAACACATCTTCCGTCGCAGCATCGAAGAACGCAGCGCGGATAACCCTTTTGTTTTCTACGAAGGACCGCCGAGTGCCAACGGTATGCCCGGCATCCACCACGTGATGGCGCGCACCATTAAAGATATTTTTTGCCGTTACCAAACGCTGAAAGGAAAGCAAGTCAAGCGCAAGGCCGGATGGGATACGCACGGACTGCCTATTGAACTGGCCGTTGAGAAGACACTCGGCATTACCAAGGAAGACATCGGTACGAAAATCACCGTTGAAGAATACAATCAGGCTTGTCGCCGTGAGGTGATGAAGTACACCGACAAATGGGAGGAACTCACGCGTGTGATGGGCTATTGGGTGGATATGTCGGATCCGTATATCACCTACGACAACAAGTATATCGAGAGCGTCTGGTGGTTGTTGCAGCAACTCTTCAACAAGGGATTACTCTACAAAGGCTTCACGATACAACCCTTCTCACCCGCAGCCGGAACAGGCTTGAGTTCACACGAGCTCAACCAACCCGGATGCTACCGCAATGTGAAGGACACCTCCGCGGTAGCCATGTTTGAAGTGAAGGAGTCATCGCTGCAACCGCTCAATGCATCAGGTCTACCAACCTACATTCTGGCATGGACAACCACGCCCTGGACGCTTCCGAGCAACACGGCGCTCGCAGTAGGGAAGAACATCGAATATGTGCTGGTGAAAACCATCAACCATTATTCAGGTGCAACGGTGCAGGTTGTTTTAGCCAAGGACCTGATGGGAAAATACTTCCCTGCAGCACA
This sequence comes from Flavobacteriales bacterium, assembly GCA_046304755.1. Classification (GTDB taxonomy): domain Bacteria; phylum Bacteroidota; class Bacteroidia; order Flavobacteriales_D; family Sanyastnellaceae; genus JAIBBG01. Next base: position 8,808 of record JBKCDO010000280.1, on the reverse strand, counting down.
GGCTGAATTGAAGTTCGAAGATTACAAAGCAGGCGATAAGAACGTGCCGTTTGAAGTTCTCGCATCCTTTAAAGGAGAAGCATTGGAAGGCACGCGTTACAACCAGTTGCTTCCTTTTGCGCAGCCCGAAGGCGATGCGTTTCGGGTCATCATCGGCGATTTTGTGACTACTGAAGACGGAACCGGCATAGTGCACATCGCACCATCGTTCGGTGCGGATGACTTTCGCGTTGCCAAACAAAATGGTATTGATGCGCTAACGCTGGTGGATCGTCGCGGACGATTCCTCCCCGAGGTCAGCGATGGCGTTTTTCTCTTCGGAGAAGAATTCGTGAAGGAAGATTATTACTCGGATGATGAAAAGGCAGTAGAACTGGAAAAGCAGAAACAAAGTCTTGCAGGTTTTATCAAAGACACTTCGAAGCTCAGCTATCTCAGCGTGGATGAGCGTATCTGCCTCAAGCTCCAGAACGAACATAAGCTTTTCAAAAAGGAAAAGTACGAGCACAATTATCCGCATTGCTGGCGCACCGATAAGCCCGTGTTGTATTATCCGCTCGACTCTTGGTTCGTGCGCATTCCGGAGGTGCGTAACCGCATGGTGGAACTCAACAAAACGATCAACTGGAAGCCGGAATCAACCGGTACAGGTCGATTTGGTAATTGGTTGGAAAATGCGAATGACTGGAATTTATCGCGTTCGCGTTTTTGGGGAATTCCATTGCCCATCTGGCGAACAGAGGATGGAAGCGAGGCATTGTGCATTGGCAGCGCTTCAGAATTAAAAGCGGAAATCGAAAAGAGCATTCAAGCAGGATTCATGTCTGCCAATCCGCTCGCGTCATTCGAAAACGGAAACAACAGCAAGGAAAATTATGCGTCATTCGATTTGCATAAACCCTATGCAGACGATATCGTGTTGTGTTCGCCAACCGGCAAAGCTATGCGCCGTGAATCCGATTTGATTGACGTATGGTTTGATAGCGGAGCCATGCCGTATGCGCAGCTACACTATCCATTCGAGAACAAGGAATTGATTGATCAAGGCAAAGCTTTTCCTGCTGATTATATCGCCGAAGGAGTGGACCAGACAAGGGGTTGGTTCTATACGCTGCACGCAATTGCAACCATGTGTTTCGACTCGGTGGCCTACAAGAATGTGATCTCCAACGGTCTCGTGCTCGATAAGAACGGCAACAAGATGTCCAAGCGCTTAGGCAATGCCGTTGATCCATTTACGACGATCTCCAAATACGGTCCGGATGCCACGCGCTGGTATATGATTACCAACGCGCAACCGTGGGACAACTTGAAGTTTGATGTGGAAGGAATCGCAGAGGTACAGCGTAAATTCTTCGGCACGCTCTACAATACCTACGGATTTTTCGCGATCTACGCCAACATTGATGCGTACGTTCCCAATGCTGCTCAGTTAGTGCCATTGGCCGATCGCAGTGAGCTGGATCGTTGGATCATTTCCAAACTGAATAGCCTCATCCAAACGGTCACAACATGCTTGGATGATTTCAATCCGACAACAGCAGCGCGAGAGATAGAAGAATTCGTTGATGCGCATTTGTCGAACTGGTATGTGCGTCTTTCGCGTAAACGCTTCTGGCACGGTGAGCTGACTGCAGATAAGCGCGCGGCATATGATACATTGCACGAGTGTTTGGTGACCGTTGCGCAGTTGGCCTCGCCATTCGCACCCTTCTTCTGTGAATGGTTGTACAAAAACCTGACGGATACTGCGCGTGCTCAAGATGTACAGGCATCCGACAGTATGAAGGCGGAATCTGTCCACTTGACCTTTATCACCAAGGCACAGGAAGCCAACATCGATCGTGAGCTGGAGAGCAGAATGGATTTCGCGCAAAAGATTTCCTCCATGATTTTGTCGATACGCAAGAAGGAAAACCTGCGAGTGCGTCAACCGCTGCGCAGCATTCGTATTCCTGTTTTGCATGAGTCGGATCGCAACCGCATTGAGGCAGTAGCCGACATCATTCTGGCGGAAACCAATGTGAAGCAGCTGGAGTTTGTGGACGAGTCGCAAGCGAAAATCGTGAAGAACCTCAAGCTGAATTTTAAAACACTCGGCAAAAAATGCGGCAAGCACATGAAAGCGGTGCAGGCATTTGCGCAGGAGAAACCACAGGATATTATTTCAGGCATCGAGCAATCCGGAGCGTTCACGGTGAATGTCGAAGGTGAATCCATCGAGCTCATCACCGAAGACGTGGAAATCATCCCGGTGGATATCCCCGGCTGGAAGGTGGCCAATGAGGGCGCGCTGACTGTAGCCCTGGACATAACACTGGATGAGGAATTACGCAAAGAGGGTGTTGCGCGGGAGATCGTAAACCGAGTGCAGAACCTCCGAAAAGAGCAGGGTTTTGAGGTTACAGACCGAATAATTGTCAAGATTGTATCAACACCGACAATTCGTGAGGCTGTGGCGTCAAATTCAGAATATATTCGCAGCCAAATTCTGGCCGAAACGCTGGAGCTGCTCGATACAATGGAAAACGGTCACGACGTTGAGATTGAGGAAGGTAGCACCACCAGAATTGCCCTTTTCAAACTAAATTAACTCACCTACCCATGGCAAAGAAAGTAGCCAAAAAGCCGGCCCCCAAAAAGGCAGTAAAAAAGGTTGTTTCTAAAGCAAAACCGGCTAAAAAAGCCGCCAAACCCGCACCGAAGAAGGCTGTGAAGAAGGCAGCAAAACCGGCAGCCAAAAAACCAGTAGCCAAGAAACCGGCAGTGAAAAAGGCCGCCGCTAAAAAGCCTGTGGCCAAAAAAGTTGCTCCTAAAAAAGCTGCTAAACCTGTTAAAAAGGTTGTAAAGCCTGCAAAGGTTGCTAAAAAAGTTGCCAAGCCGGTAAAGAAGGTAGCTAAGCCGGTGAAGAAGGCCGTTGTTAAAAAGTCAGCGAAACCTGCTCCCAAAAAGGCAGTAAAAAAAGCAGTAGCCAAAAAGGTTGCTCCTAAGAAAGTTGCCCCCAAGAAAGTTGCAAAGCCGGTAGCAAAGCCGGTAGTGAAGGCAAAGCCTGTAGCGAAAGCTAAACCGGCACCGAAGCCTGCTCCCGTTGCCAAGCCTGCTCCGGCACCAAAGCCAACACCCGCGCCTGCTCCTGTGGTGAAGAAGGAAGAACCGGTGGTGCAGCCAAAACCGGCTCCGGCACCTGTAGTTAAAAAGGAAGAAAAGAAGAGTATGACCGAAGTACGTTATTCAGATAAAGACCTCAAAGAATTCGAAACCCTCATTCACGAGAAGTTGAAAGTGGCTAAATCCGATTTGGAAGAGCTTAAGCTGTCGCTTTCTCACGAGGGAGATAACTCAACGGATGATACCGCACCGACCTTCAAAATGATGGAAGACGGCAGCGAAACTATGAACCGTGAAGAACTCTCACAATTGGCCTCACGCCAGGAGAAGTTCATTGTGAACTTAGAGAACGCCCTGTTGCGTATCAAAAACAAAACTTACGGAATCTGCCGTGTTACCGGTAAGTTGATTCCGAAGGAACGTCTTCGTCTGGTACCTCATGCAACCTTGAGCATCGAGGCCAAGAACATGCAATAATCACTGAATTAGCAATGGAGTGATGCTCGGCCAAAGGCTCTGTATCACTCCATTTCCTTTTGATTTCCCTTGAAAAAAGCACTGCTGACCATCTTTTCCATCATCACGCTGGATCAAATCCTCAAGATCTGGGTGAAGCTCAATTTCCATTATGGGGAGAGCCGAACCCTTATACCCGGCTGGTTGGATTTGCAGTTTGTGGAAAATCCGGGAATGGCCTTCGGATGGATGATTCCCGGTGAAGCCGGAAAACTCACCCTGAGTGTCTTTCGTTTAATCGTAGTATCCGGAATTACGTGGTATCTCTATCGCCTCATCAAAGAGAAGGCGCATTGGGGTTATGTAGTGTGCGTGAGCATGATTGTCGCGGGTGCAGTGGGCAACATTATCGACAGCCTGGCCTACGGCGGAATGTTTGATCGTGGTTCCATGTATGACCCCGATTTGAACGACTACACCATGTATTTCGGCAAGGCTGAACTGAATTATGAAGGTTATGCCAAACCGCTGATGGGTAATGTGGTCGACATGTTCCACTTCACAGCCTGTTGGCCATGGGGCGATCCGCACGAGCACAGTGAAATATTCCCTCCGATTTTCAATGTGGCCGATGCCGCCATTACGGTCGGTATCATTTTGATTATGCTGTTTCAACGGAAGTTCTTTCCCAAGAAAGAAACGGAAGAAGTGAAGGAAGAAACGCTGGAGCAAGCGCTGGCCATCGACTCAACGGTCGAGTCCTAAACGACAGAGTTCCAGCTGCACTTTTTCTTTGAAAAAGATGCGCGTAGCCGCTTCAAAGGCCGCCGTGTAATCCGATACAAAGAAGTGATCCTCGGCAATTCCGGAATCCGCCAACAGATTTTCTTTCTTGAGTATGCCGTGCAGTTTGCGAGCGACAACTTCAGCCGAGTCAAACAACTTCACCTTGCCCTCGAAGTAAAGGTCAATCTCTTCTTTGATGAGTGGGTAATGGGTGCAGGCCAGGACGAGGCCGTCAATGCCTGAAAGCATAGGATCACTCAAGTACTCCGCCAGCACCGCCCTGCTGATGGTGTTGTTGTAAAAACCCTCTTCAATCATACTCGCCAGCAAGGGAGTGGCAAGAGCATTGAAACGTAAGGAGGGTTTCCGTCGTGAAAGTTTTTCCTGGTAAACACCACTGGCAATCGTGGTCTTGGTGGCAATGATGCCCAGGTGATTTAACGATTCATCCGCAATGACTTCCTCAATCATCGGATCAATAACATTGATGACGGGAACTGTACCTTTATAAGCATCGCGCAAGGCTTCGTATGCCGCGGCAGAAGCGGTATTGCAGGCAATCACGATAGCCTTGCAATGTTTTTCTTCGAGTAAAAAACGCGTAATCTCAACGGAATAATGTGCAATCAAATCCTTTGACTTATCGCCATAGGGCAGGTGAGCTGTATCGCCGAAATAGACGATAGACTCATGCGGCAGGATGCGTTTGATGGCGCCGGCAACGGTGAGTCCGCCGATGCCGGAGTCGAAAATACCGATGGGACGTTGGTTGGACATGGGTCTAAAAATAAGGCCCGGAGAACTTCCGGGCCTTCATGTTCGTGAATGAACGATTATTTTTTGGGAGCGTCCTTGGCTTCGTTAGTGAAGTCAGGGATACCCAGTTTGGTACAAACGAGTTTCGTGACATCGTCGCCGCCCATGTAGAGCATTGAACCTGCACCCGCGTCGAAAACGTAAGTGTAGTTGTTGGCCTTGGCAACATCCTCGATGGCTTGCTTGGCCTTGTTCAGAATCGGTTCGATTTTGCGTTGCTCTTCCGCGGATACATCCGCACTGGCTTGCTCCTGGAAGTCATAAATGCCCTGGCGCTTAGCTTCGATTTCTTTCACCTTCGTTTCCAAAATCACTTTGGGAGCTGTTTGTTCTGCTTTTTGGAAATCCGCTACGAGCTTTTCGTATTCCGTCTGCATGGCCAACAAAGCATCTTCGTATTGCTTTTTGTAGGTGTTCAGTTCTTCGTAAGCGGTTTTGTATTCCGGCATATGCTCAACGAGCAGTTGGCCATTGATGTGTCCGAGTTTCTGTGCCTGAATGGCAAGGAACGCGCAGCAAAAGAGCGCGAGTAAAGTGATTTTTTTTGTCATAATAAAGTGATAATCGTGGAATTCGCCTCAACGAATTTCCGTGCCAAATGTAGGCACAACTTATTTGTCTTTCACAGGGCCGCCACCACTACCTTTCAAAGGAACAGTGCTTTTTCCGCCTTTGCCTTGAGGATCGGTTTTACCTCCTTCCCCTTGCTTATCACCGTCGTTTTGCTCCTCGCCGCCTTCTTCCTCCTCTTCCAGTGTTTCTCCCGGCTTCAAGCCCATTTTCTTGAGCACTTTATCACTGATGTCATGCTTGGGATTGGTGTAAAGCATATTACTGTGATTGGCTTTGTCGAATACAACCATCAATGCGCTGGTAGAGGCTACCTCCTGAATGGCTTCGTAAATCTGATCTTGAATAGGTTTGATTAACTCTTCGCGCTTTTTAAAAAGCTCGCCATCGACGCCAAATTTAGCAGTCTGCATTTGCATGGCTTCCTCACGCTTGGTTTGAATTTCTTGCTCACGCTTCTGTTTCATTTCGTCAGTGAGCAAAATCTTTTCAGCTTGCAGAGCAGTTTCTAGTTTGGCAATCGTTTCATATTTGTTTTCAATGTCCTTCTGCCATTGATTGCTGAGCTTATTGATTTCGGCTTGTGCCTGCTGGTATTCGGGGATGTGGCTTAGAATGTATTTCGTATCCACATAGGCAAACTTCTGGGCGGCAAGGGCTAAACCGACGATGCTAAGGGCGAGCGTAAGAAAATATTTCATGCGTTTGTCAACTAAAAGTGTTCGAATTTAGGGTTAAAGTTCTCCCATGTTCATACCGATGGAGAAGTGGAATTGTCCGCGAGCCATATTGGGATAATTCGGTAAATCATCCAATCTCCAACCGTAATCAAACCCAAGCAAACCGAACATCGGAAGGAAGATTCGCAACCCTGTTCCCGCAGAACGATACACCTGGTAGGGGTTGAATAACCGCAAATCGCTCCAGGTATTGCCTGCCTCTGCAAAACCCATCATGAAAATGGTAGCGCTCGGATTAGTAGAAAGCGGATAGCGCAGTTCAACACTGTATTTCGCAATAGCCGGAGCACCCGTATTCTGATTGGGAGAGGTCAATGTCAAATCATCATAACCGCGGAGGTTCACGATTTCGCGACCATCCAGCAGGAACCCGCTCAGGTAAACTCCTCCGAGGTAGAAACGCTCGAAAGGAGTAAGACCCAGGTCTTTGTTATACGCACCGATAAAGCCCAAGCCCACATTCGTATGCAACACAAACTTGCGATCCTTGTGCTTGTTGAGTGCGGTATACCAGTGCGCAGTAATTTTCATTTTGTAATACTCCACCAGCTTGAAGCGCTCCTCTTGCGTCATACCCTCATAGTCAAACGTTCTTCCGCCAAACTTCTCTTGCAGTAGCTTGTAAGGTGGTGTTATCTTCGTGGTAAACGTAATCTGTGAACCATACGTTGGATAAATGGGCTCACTCGTTGAACTGCGTGACAGCGTGAAGTTATAGGCCAGGTTGTTCGCAATGCCATTCGAGAAATCACCGAAGAACGCGCGGTAGTTATTGAGGATGAATTTCTGATATGAAATGCCGGTGTATAGCACGAAGTAGTCATCCGGGCGTTGAAGGCGGGTACCGATATTGACCGCACCACCAATCACTTTGAGCTCTTGTAAATTCGGATTATCGTCACCGACTTGATAGTTTTCACGCAGGAAAGCGCTGTTGTCCAAATCGCTTTGGCGCAGCTTCTTGAACTGACCATTGGTCTGGCGGGAGATACTCGAGGAAACGCTCAATGAGGTGGGTTTTTTTCCACCCAACCAAGGTTCGGTAAAGGAAATGTTGTACGACTGGAAGAACGTTCCGTTCGAGGATGCGCTTAACGATAAACGCTGTCCATCACCCGTCGGCAGAGGACTCCAACTCGCGCCCTTAAAGAAATTACGCATCGAGAAGTTGGTGAAGCTGAGCTGCAGCGAACCAACTACACGACCACCACCCCAACCACCGCTGAGCTGAATCTGGTCGTTAGGCTTTTCTTCCAGCACATACTCCAAATCAACGAGCCCTTCATCAGGACGCGGGTTGGTGCGCACGTCGAAGGCTTCCTGATTGAAATATCCTAATGAGGCCAATTCGCGTTGTGTTCGGATAATGTCGCTACGGTTGAAAAGCTCACCCGGACGTGTGCGTATTTCACGGAAAATCACGTGGTCGTTCGTCTTGGTATTTCCGCTGATGCCGACACGTCCGATGCGGAACTGTTTGCCTTCGTTCATGCGGATTTCAATGTCGATGCTGTCGGGCTCCACAAGCGTTTCCACCGGAAAAGCATAGAAAGCGAGATAGCCATCATCGGTGTAGAGCGATGAAAGGTCGATGCCTTGCGGATTAAAGTTGAGACGCGTCTCGAGTTGCTCCACGTTGTAAATATCTCCGCGACGAATATTCAGCACACTGTCCAAACGTCCCGTGGTGTATTTCGTGTTTCCCACGAAATTGATGTTGCGGAAATAGAAGCGCTTGTCTTCCTCAATTTTCATGTAAATGCCTACACGCTCACTGTTGATGGTATAAACAGAATCGTAGGCAATCTTGGCGTTACGAAATCCTTTCTTGTTGTATTTCGCAATGATCTTCTGTTTGTCTTCCTCGTATTTTTCTTCGATGTACTTGGATGCTTTGAAGATGCGCTTCCAGTCGCGCTCTTTGGTTTCTTTCATGGTGCGCTTGATAGCGCTGTTGCTCATTACGGGTTTGAGCTTTTTGCCTTTAATGAAAAAGAAGTCCTTTTTCTCTTGAGCAATCCCAGCACCTTCAATCACAATTTCCTCAATCTTCACACGGTCGCCACGATTTATGTCGAACTCCAGAATAACACCATTTTGAAGGGTGGCATCTTCGCGCTCGGTTATCGAAACTGTGGCGGCATAATACCCTTTATCGATATAGTAGTCTTTAATGGTTTTAATCGCATTGTTCTTAACGTTGTCTGTGCTAATCGTCATCGTGCGCAGGTCGAGCTTTTCACGCAGGTTGTCGGCCTCGGATTTTTTGATGCCGTTGATGACATACTTGGTCATTCGTGGTGATTCCTTCAAACTAATCACCAGGTAAACG
>JBKCDO010000279.1:0-2349 GCA_046304755.1 Flavobacteriales bacterium | reverse complement strand
ATCCCAACTCTTTATTGATTTCACGGATGTTATCGACCACCTTCTGATGGTCCTCGTACGATCCGTGGGAGAAGTTCAATCGGGCTACGTCGAGACCGTTTTGAATCATTTGTTTGAGCACTTCTTTTGAGCTGCTGCTTGGGCCTATCGTGGCTACTGTTTTCGTCTTGTTCATGTGTTGCACGTTACCTGCTCTCGTCGAGCAAGTGGTTTTTGTATTTTAACTTGTTCACGTCCTGACGCTGGATAGCCAGCACAAAATCTGCATTGCGCAGTTGCTGATAGAACTCATCTTCCGTTTCATCTCCCGACAATTCGATTTTCAGGATGTAATCGAATTGCGGCAAATCAGGCATAAACATGCCTTCGGGTGTGTTGTTATCAATCAGTGTGAATACGGTTTGATCAACCGGATGCACCCAACGGTATTGTGCATGCACTGAAACCGAGCGCTTTCCTCGTATTTCAATGTCCTGGATGCGTTTCAAACGCCATCCCAGGCACTTGTTGAGTGACCACGCCAGGCGATAATCCTTTTCATGGCTGCTTACACCGATGATCTCAAAATCGTACTCTTCTTCTATTTCGAGGGTGTGAAAGGCCACTTATTGTGTCATTTACAAAGCGGAAATACCTGTAGTTGCCATGCGCGAAAATCGGTGGAAATTGGCTTCACACCGAACAGTATCTCGAAAAACTTTTGCGCTAACCTTGTTGATAGCGAATAACTGCACAGCTTGACGAAGACTCCAGCGTGGCTTGGCGTCCCAGGTAAAAGGCGCGATTATCGGAAAGGTGTCCGGCCGGAAAACCAAAGGCCACAGGAACTCCCATGCGCTGCGCGGCCTGTCGGATAATGGCCTCCACATCATACCCCCAGGGATTATCGCCGGGAAAATTGAACGCCTTTGTATTGTCCTTCATTTGTGTAAACCCTCCGCATACGATGGCCTTCACCCGGTTGAGAGCTCCACTGCGCTGCAGCCCCCACAGCATGCGATCAATGTGATACAGCATTTCATCCACATCTTCTATAAACACAATCAAGGGCTCCTCAAACTTCCAGGAATCACTGCCGGCGATGCTATATAGCACCGAGAGATTTCCACCGACCAAACGGCCGGTAACGGAAGGTCCATCATAGGGCAGCAGGCTTTCAATACTCAACTGCTCGCCAAACAAACAGCGGCGAAGTTCCTCAATCGCCAACGCCGTCGCATCCGGGAAAGAAATGGGCATAGTGGAATGAATGGTCGCCAAGCCGCGTGAATTCAAATGACCATGCAATACCGTAATATCGCTGTAGCCGGCAATCCACTTGGGGTGCTGCATCAACGCATCAAAACGCAATTGATCAATGACGTGCACTGTACCATAGCCCCCGCGGGCGATGATGACAGCCTTCACCTCCGGATCATCCAGCATCTGTTGCACTCCATCGCATCGATCATCCGCTGTTCCCGCCAATTGAAAATGTTGAGTGAAGACTTGATCCGCCACTTTTACGCGCAAGCCCCATAACGTGAACAGATCAATGGCCGGTTGCAACTGCTCACGGCTCACCCAGCGGGCTGTTGCTGCAATCCCGATGCAGTCGCCTGATTTTAAAAAAGGAGGAAGCGGAAGTGTCATCTGAAAACTATCTTGCGCTCCAAATCTGCGCCATAAATCAACTGCTGCGCACGACGATTGCCGCAGTTATACACGGCAGACTTAACAGCATATCATGAGTGAACCGAAACGATATTTAGTGACATCCGCGCTGCCTTACGCCAATGGTCCTTTACACATTGGCCACATCGGCGGCGCTTATTTGAATGCGGACATTTACGTGCGTTACCTCCGCTTGAAAGAGAAAGATGTTGCGTTTATCTGTGGCAGCGACGAACACGGTGCGGCCATTACGCTGCGCGCGAAGAAAGAAGGAAAGACACCGCGCGAAATCGTGGATTACTACCACGGATTGATGAAGAAGGCTTTTGAAGACTTTGGGATTTCATTCGATGAATACAACCGTACCTCTTCCGATGAGCATCGCGAAATGTCGCAGGCTGTTTTCAAAAAACTCGAAGCGCAAGGCAGTTTTGAAGTCGAAACTTCACGTCAGTATTTCGATGAAGAGGCGCAGCAATTTTTGGCGGATCGCTACATCACGGGAACGTGCCCGCATTGTTCTAGTGAAAAAGCCTACGGCGATCAGTGTGAAAAGTGTGGCCGTACGCTCAGCCCATTGGATTTAATTGATCCCAAATCAACACTGAGCGGAAGCAAGCCGGTGCTCAAAGAAACATCCCACTGGTATTTGCCGATGGCCCACCATGAGTCGTGGATAAGAGATTACATCCGCGA